>JBQTIS010000223.1:0-4334 GCA_052387895.1 Rhodospirillales bacterium
AGGCCGGCATCGGCGGGGCGATCACCGCGCCCATCTCCGACAGCGCCCGAAGGTTGCGCAGGTGCTGGGTGTGCAGCGGCGTTTCCCTGAGCATCAGCACGAGGCGGCGGCGCTCCTTCAGCGTCACGTCGGCGGCGCGGGTCAACAGCCCCGAGGTGACGCCCGTGGCGATCTCGGCCGCGGTGCGGGTCGAGCACGGCGCCACGATCATGCCCAGGCACTTGAACGAGCCGCTGGAAATCGGCGCGGCGATGTCCTGGTTGGCGTAGTGCCTGTCGGCCAGCGCCTGGACGTCCTTCAGCTTCAGGCGCGTTTCCACGGCCAGGGTCACGGCGCCGGCCTGCGAGACCACGAGATGCGTCTCGACCCCGAGCGCCTTTAGCGCCTGCAGCAACCTTATCCCCAGCACCGCCCCCGAGGCGCCGGTGATGCCGACCACGATCCGTTGCCGTTGGCTTTTCAAATCCGTCCTCTTGCCAAATGGCCGAAGCGGCCTTCTTGGCGCTTGAAATCCTTGCTGGTATCCCAGCCCCCGCATTGCTTGCGATTCGCGTTTGGCAAGCCGGGGGGGAAGGGTTTACCATGCCTTCGCGCTACTGCAACCCAAACGGAGGTTGTGCGATGGTGTCTCAGGAGCAGCTGGAATCCCTGAAAGCAAAGCATGCCAACCTAGAGAAAGCGATAGACGAAGAATCCCACCGGCCGCTGCCCGATACCGTGCAAATCCACACGCTGAAGCGCGAAAAACTCAAGATCAAGGACGAGATCGCCCGGCTGAGCCGCGGCTAGCTCCGCCTTTCGCGGCGGGCCCCTCCTCGACGCCTCAGGACCGCCGCCGAAGTTTTTGGGTTCCCGATTTTCCGGGCGCCGGGGCGCGGGTTTGTCCGCTTGCCTCGGCAAGCTCGGCACGCGGACAACGGATTCGGCCCCGTCCCCGGACTTGTCGAGGGATGCGGCCGCTCGGTCGATCCCGCCGCCCTTAGGGGGTTCGGCCCGCGCATGGTAATCTATTCGTTCGCCGCCCGATTTCGCGGGGGGCGGCCGTGTCGGGCAACAACGGGGATCGGGTGGGGGCCATGGATTTCAGGAAACTGTCGGCGATCTTGCTTGGCCTCGGCGCGCTCGGCTTCGTCGTGTCGGTCGGCTGGTGGTACGTGTTCTATTCCGACATCGTCGGCAAGTCGCGGGGCTTGAGCACGATGTCGGACGCCCTCAAATGCCTCTATTCCGACGCGGGCGGCTGCGGCATGGTCGCCGGCATCGTCAATCTCGCGGGTCGAACGCCCTATTCGCCCACCGTGTTCTGGGTTTCGGTCGTGCTGCTGGCGGTGGGCGCGGTGCTCAAGTTCGCGGTGAAGAAATAGCTGGCTTCCGGCCGTCAGCCGTCGGCACGAAAGCCGAATGCCGAAAGCCGGCGGCGGTTTCTAAAGCGCCCCGGCCTTCTCGCGCAGCACGAATTTCTGGATCTTGCCGGTCGAGGTCTTGGGCAGGGGCCCGAACACCACGGTTTTGGGCGCCTTGAAGTGCGCCAGATTCGCGCGGCAGAACGCGACGATCTCCTCGGCCGTGGCCTTGGCCCCGTCCTTCAGCATCACGAACGCGCACGGGGTCTCGCCCCAATGCGCGTCGGGCCGCCCCACCACGGCGGCCTCCAGCACGGCGGGATGGCGGTACAGCACCTGCTCCACCTCGATGGTCGAGACGCTCTCGCCGCCGGACTTTATGATGTCCTTGGAGCGGTCCTTGAGCTCGATATAGCCGTCGGCATGCTCGACCCCCAGATCGCCGGTGCGGAACCAGCCGCCCTGCAACGCCTCGGCCGTGGCCCGCGCGTTCTTCAGGTAGCCCTTCATCACGATGTTGCCGCGCATGAACACCTCGCCTAGCGTCCGCCCGTCGGCGGGCACCGGCTTCAGCGTTTGGGGGTCCGCGACCATCAGGCCGTCCAGCACCGGGTAACGCACGCCCTGGCGCGCCTTGATCGCCGCGCGCTCGGCCGGCGGCCTGGCGTTCCATTCCTCGCGCCAGTCGCACACCACCGCCGGCCCATACACCTCGGTCAGGCCATAGACATGGGTGACGTGGAAGCCCATCGCCTCGATCGCCTGCAGCACCGCCGGCGGCGGGGGCGAGGCGGCGGTCATCACCTCGACGCGGCGGTCGAGCTTGCGCGCGGCGGCGCCGGCGTTGACCAGCAGGTTCAGCACCACCGGCGCGCCACAGAGATGCGTGACGCCCGCACCGGCGATGGCGTCGAACACCGCCCCGGCCTCGACCCGCCTCAAGCACACATGCGTGCCGGCCAGGGCCGTGACCGTCCAGGGAAAGCACCAGCCGTTGCAGTGGAACATCGGCAGGGTCCACAGATAGACCGGGTGCTTCGGCATCGACCAGGCCAGGATGTTGCCGATGGCGTTCAGATACGCGCCGCGATGGTGGTACACCACGCCCTTGGGATTGCCGGTGGTGCCCGAGGTGTAGTTGAGCGCGATCGCGTCCCACTCGTCGGCGGGACCGCGCCAGTCATGGGCGGGATCCCCTTCGGCCAAAAACGCCTCGTAATCCAGCGCGCCGATCGGCTCGCCGCCCGGCCCCAGCGGATCGGCGATATTCACGACCAACGGCCGCGCCTTGATCCGGCTCAGGGCCGACCTGATGACGGACGCGTATTCGCGGTCGACGAACACCGCCCTGGCCTCGCCGTGCTCCAGGATGAAGGCGATGGTCGCGGGGTCGAGCCGGGTGTTGAGGGCGTTCAGCACCGCGCCCGCCATCGGCACGCCGAAATGCGCCTCGAACAGCGCCGGGGTGTTGGGCGCCATGAACGCCACGGTGTCGCCGCGCGCGATGCCGCGGCGGACCAGCGCCGAGGCCAGGCGCCGGCAGCGCTCGTATGCCGTGGCCCAGTCGCAGCTCGTGGTCCCGTGCAGCACCGCCGGGCGCCGGGGATACACCGCCGCCGCGCGGGCCAAGAAATCCAGACGTCAGGGCCGTGAAGTTCGCCGCGTTGCGGTCCAGGCCGGCATCGTAGGGGGACGTTCCGGTCATGTCGCGGCGGCCGCGTGATTCGCCGGTTTCGCTGCGGGTGCGCGCGTTTGCATTTCGCCGTCGCTCCGGGGCAGACTTTGCCGCGGGCAAGAATAGGAAGGGACGGGGGGAATGACCAGCCGGTACGACGCGGTCTACGCCGAGTGGAAGCGCGATCCGGAGGCGTTCTGGGCCAAGGCGGCCGAGGACATCCACTGGACCCGGCGCTGGGACAAGGTGCTCGACGCCGCCAACCCGCCGTTCTACCGCTGGTTCCGCAGCGGGGTCCTGAACACCTGCCACAACGCGCTGGACCGCCATGTTGAGGCCGGGCGCGGCGGCGCGCCGGCGCTGATCTACGACAGCCCGCTGGCCGGCGTAAAGCGCACCTATACGTTCGAAGAGCTGCGCGACGAGGTGGCCAGGCTCGCCGGCGCCAAAGCGTCGCTAGGCGTCAAGCAGGGCGACCGCGGCATCAACTACAATCCCATGGTGACCGAGGCCGCCCTGGCGATGCTGGCCTGCGCCAGGCTGGGGGCGGTGCATTCCGTGGTGTTCGGCGGCTTCGCGTCCAACGAGCTGGCCACGCGCATCGACGACGCCAAGCCGATCGCGATCCTGTCGGCCTCCTGCGGCATCGAGCCGGGGCGCGTGGTGCAGTACAAGCCGCTGCTCGACGGCGCGATCGACCTCGCCCGGCACAAGCCCAAGGCGTGCCTGATCCTGCAGCGCAAGCAGCAGCGCTGCGCGCTGACCCCGGGCCGCGACCGCGATTGGCGCGAGGCGGTGGCCAAGGCCAAGCCCGCGCCTTGCGCCGACGTCGCCGCCACCGACCCGCTCTACATCCTCTACACCTCGGGCACCACCGGGCAGCCCAAGGGCATCGTGCGCGACAACGGCGGGCACGCCGTGGCGCTTTATTGGTCGATGAAGAACCTCTACGGCATGAAGCCGGGCGAGGTGTACTGGGCGGCCTCGGACGTGGGCTGGGTGGTGGGCCACTCCTACAGCGTGTACGCGCCGCTGATCTACGGCTGCGCCTCGGTCTTGTATGAGGGCAAGCCCGTCGGCACGCCCGACGCCGGCGCGTTCTGGCGCGTGATCGCCGAGCACAAGGTAGCGGTGATGTTCACCGCGCCCACGGCCTTTCGCGCCATCAGACGCGACGACCCCAAGGGCGAGCTGATCGGGAAATACGATCTCGGCCGCTTCCGCACGCTGTTCCTCGCGGGCGAACGCTGTGACCCCGCCACGCTTTTCTGGGCGCAAGACCGCCTGAAGCGCCCCGTGGTGGACCACTGGTGGCA
>JBQTIS010000224.1:0-1517 GCA_052387895.1 Rhodospirillales bacterium
GCACGCTGTGGAAGAAAATTGCGGGTCTTCCCGACGCGCGCATCATCGGACATGCCGACAATCTGTGGGCCATGGGGCCGGTCGGACCGTGCGGGTACTGCTCGGAGATCTTCTACGATCAAGGCGAAGCGCTCGCCGGCGGGCCGCCCGGGACGTGGGGGCCGTGGTCGTAGAAGATCTCGGTGCAGGGCCCGCACGGGCCGGTCTCGCCCATCGCCCAGAAATTGTCCGAGGTCGGGATGCGGATGATGCGATCTTCCGAAAGGCCCGCGATCTTTTTCCAGAAACCCGCCGCCTCGTCGTCGTCGATATAGACGGTGACCAGCAGGCGGTTCGGGTCGAGGCCGAAATCCCGGGTGACCAGGTTCCAGGCGCGATCGATCGCGTGTTCCTTGAAATAGTCGCCGAACGAGAAGTTGCCGAGCATCTCGAAGAAGGTGTGGTGGCGGGCGGTGTAGCCGACGTTTTCCAGGTCGTTGTGCTTGCCGCCGGCGCGCACGCATTTCTGCGAGGTGACGGCGCGGCGGTACGGGCGCTTCTCCTGGCCGGTGAAGACGTTCTTGAACTGCACCATGCCCGCGTTGGCGAACATCAGCGTGGGGTCGTTGCGCGGCACCAGCGGCGAGGAGGCCACCACCTCGTGCCCGTTGCGCTTGAAATAGGCGAGGAACGCCGAGCGGATGTCGTTCGCGGATGCCATTGCTTTTTATGTGGGCGCGGGCGCGGGCCGTACCAGGCCCGGCCGGCCCCCCTGCTCCCCGGGAAAACCGTTGCCGAAACCGTTGTCTTGTAAAGCTTTTACCCGTCCAGCGGCCGGTTCGTCCAGCCCGCGCGGGAAAAGGCGAGCACGGGTGCGCCCTACACCCCCTCGGCGAAGATCACCTTGCCGCCGCTGGAGGCGTTGAGGCGCAAGGGGAGTATCTCGCGGTACTCGGGCGAGGCGTAGAAGCCCTTGGCCGTCGCCATGTCGGGGAACTCGATCACCACCAGCCGCCCGGGTTGCCACGCGCCCTCCGCCGCCTCGGTCTTGCCGCCGCGGATGACGAACCGCCCGCGCCATTTCTGGATCAGCCCCGGCGTCTGGGCGCGGTAGCGGTCGTAGGTCGCCTGGTCGTGGATTTCGCCGATATCGGCGATGATGTAGGCGGACATGCGCGGTTCTCCCCGTTGGTGGCGGGGAGAGTTAACCACGGGTCCAGCGCGCGGAAAAGAAAGCCGCGCCGGACACAGAGCGGCAAAGCCCCGCGGCGCGGCGCGGAAGTCCGATGGACAGGGGGTTATTGGGGGCGGCGCCGCGAGCCGCGGGGACGCGAGCCGGAGCGGCCCGGTCCCCGGAGGCGGCGCCATCGTCTTGTGTATGCCGGGCGGATGTATGCCGGGCGGATGTATGCCGGGCGGATCAACGCCCGGCCTGCGCCCCGCCGGGGGCCGCCCGGCCGGCTCCACTTCCGGCCCGACGGCCCCGTGAACAGCCCCGGCGTCGCGGGAGCACACCGTAGAGCGTCCGCCGGCGACGC
>JBQTIS010000225.1:0-5689 GCA_052387895.1 Rhodospirillales bacterium
GGCGCGCAATCCTAGAGGAAGGCCGGAAGCTAGAGTCCCAAAATGTCGCGCATGGTGTAGAGGCCGGGCGGCCTGCCGCGCGCCCATAAGGCCGCGCGCACCGCGCCGCGCGCGTAGATCTCGCGACCGCCCGCGCGGTGGGTCAGCTCCAGGCGCTCGTTTTCCGCGGCGAAGATCACGCTGTGGTCGCCCACCACGTTGCCGCCGCGCAAGCTGGCGAAGCCGATGGCGCCGGGCTTGCGCGCGCCGGTGACGCCGTCGCGCCCGCGCTCGGCAACCTTGTCCAGCTCGACCTTGCGCCCCCGGGCCGCGGCCTGGCCCAGGCCTAGGGCCGTGCCCGAGGGCGCGTCGATCTTCTTGTTGTGGTGCATCTCGAAAATCTCGATGTCCCAATCCGGGCCCAGAATGCCCGCGGCCCGTTCGGTCAGCACGGTCAACAGATACACGCCGACGCTGAAATTGGGGGTGAACACCACGGCGGTGCGGCGCGCGGCGGCCTCGATCTGCTTGATCTGCTCCGCGCCCAGGCCCGTGGTGCCGACCACGAACACGACCTTCAGCTCCGCGGCCAGGCCCGCGTGCCGGGCCGAGGCCTCGGGCGTGGTGAAGTCCAGCACCGCGTCGCTGGCCGCGACCAGCGCCTTGGCGTCGTCGCCGATCTTCAATTGCACGGCGCCGATTCCCGCCGCCTCGCCCAGATCGCGGCCGACGAACGGGCTGCCCTTTCGCTCGGCGCCGCCGGCAAGCGCGCAACCCTCGCTCTGCGCGATCGCGCGCGCCAGCGCCTGGCCCATGCGCCCGCCCGCGCCCAGAACGCCGATCCTCGTCGCAGTCCCATGAGCCGCCATCGACAGGCCCCTTTCCCCGGCGGCGATTAAACCAGACCGCGCCGGCGATTCAAACCGACGATTTGGCCGACGATTTGGATTGACCCATCGCGGCGGCTCGACTTGGATGACCGTAGGAGGCGGAACCCATGGCCACGCCCGCGGCCGCGCCGGCCAAGGCGCTGGAAGCCTTGCGCGAGTTCCTGCGGCTGGAAGCCGCGGGCGGGATCGTGCTGGCGGTCGCCGCGCTGGCCGCGCTCTTGATCGCCAACTCGCCGCTCGCCTGGCTTTACGAGCAGGCGCTGAACGTCCGCGGCGCCGTGATCCTGGGCGAGTTCAAGATCGACAAGCCGGTATTCCTGTGGCTCAACGACGGATGGATGGCGGCGTTCTTTTTCCTCGTCGGGCTCGAGATCAAGCGCGAACTGCTGGACGGCGAGCTGTCGGATCTGCGCGCCGCGGCGCTGCCGGTCCTGGGCGCCCTTGGCGGCATGGCGATGCCGGCGGCGGTTTACGCGCTGGTCAACTGGGGCGACGGCGAAGCGATGCGCGGCTGGGCGATCCCGACCGCCACCGACATCGCCTTCTCCCTTGGGGTGATCACGCTCCTGGGCAGCGCGGCGCCGGCCAGCCTGAAGGTCCTGCTGACGGCGATCGCGATCATCGACGATCTGGGCGCCATCGCCATCATCGCGGCGTTCTACACCGCCGAGCTGTCGATCCTGTCGCTCGCGCTCGCCGGCGTCGCGCTGGTCGCCCTGGCGGCGCTGAACCTCTTGGGCGTGCGCAGCATCGCTCCCTACGCGCTGATCGGCGCGCTGCTGTGGGTATGCGTGCTGAAATCGGGCGTGCACGCGACGCTGGCCGGCGTCGCCACCGCCTTCGCCATCCCGCTCGCCGCGCGCGAGGGCGAGGACGCCGGCGCCTCGCCGCTGCGCCGGCTCGAGCACGCGCTGCATCCCTGGGTCGCCTTCCTGGTGCTGCCGGCCTTCGCCTTCGCCAATTCCGGCGTGTCGCTTTCGGGCCTCGAGGCGTCGGCGGCGCTCGACCCGGTGACGCTGGGAATCGCGCTTGGGCTCGTTCTCGGCAAGCAGATCGGCGTGTTCGGCGCGATCCGCCTGGCGGTGGCCTTGGGCCTCGGGCGCATGCCCGACGGCGCGACATGGACGCAGATCTACGGCCTGGCCCTGCTCTGCGGCATCGGCTTCACCATGAGCCTGTTCATCGGCGGCCTGGCGTTTGGGGACCCGGCGCACGACGCGGCAGTGCGGATCGGGGTGCTGTCGGGCTCGATGGTTTCCGCGCTGGCGGGCGCGGCGGTGCTGTGGCTGGGACGCGGCAAGGGCAAGGCGCCCTAGCTACTTCTCCGTCAGCCCGTCCCAGAACTCGCGCACCTTGGCGAAGAAGCCCTCGGATTCGGGGCTGGTGGGCTTGCCCTTGATGGCGGCCGTCTCGAACTCGCGCAGCAGCTCCTGCTGGCGCTTCGAAAGGTTGACCGGCGTTTCCACCTGGGCCTCGATGAACATGTCGCCGCGATGGGCCGAGCGCAGCTGGCTCATGCCCTTGGCCCTGAGGCGGAACTGCGCGCCGGACTGGGCGCCGGCGGGAATCGCCACGCGCGCGCGGCCGCCGTCCACCGTCGGCACCTCGATCTGGCCGCCCAGCGCCGCCACGGTCATGGGGATCGGCACCTTGCAGTGGATATGCGCGCCGTCGCGCTGGAAGATGCGGTGCGGCTGGACCGACAAAAAGATATACAGGTCGCCCGGCGGCGCGCCGCGCAGGCCCGCCTCGCCCTCGTTCGCGAGCCGGATGCGCGTGCCGTCCTCGACCCCGGCGGGGATGTTGACCTGAAGCGTCTTTTCCCGGCGCATGCGCCCGGTGCCCTCGCAGCCGCGGCAGGGGTTCTGGATCACGCGCCCCGCGCCGTGGCAGGTGGGGCAGCTGCGCTCGATGGTGAAGAAGCCCTGCTGCGCGCGGATCTTGCCCTGGCCCCGGCAGGACGGGCAGGCGACGGGCTGCGCGCCTTTCTCGCCGCCGCTGCCGCGGCACGCCTCGCAGGTGACCGAGGTCGGCACGCGGATGGTCGCCTGCTTGCCGGCGAAGGCCTCCTCCAGCGTGACCGCCATGTTGTAGCGCAAATCCGCGCCGCGCAGGTTGGCCGCGCCGCCGCGCCGGCCGCCCATGAACTCGCCGAACATCTCGTCGAAGATGTCGGCGAAGCCCTGGGCGAAGCCGAAATCGCCCGGGCCTTGGCCGCGCGCGGCGCCGTGCCCGCCCTCGAACGCCGCGTGGCCGAAGCGGTCGTAGGCCGCGCGCTTCTGCTCGTCCTTCAAAACGTCGTAGGCCTCGTTGATTTCCTTGAAGCGGTGCTCGGCCGACTTGTCGCCCGGATTGCGGTCCGGGTGATACTGCATGGCCAGCTTGCGATAGGCTTTCTTCAGGTCCTCGTCGCCGGCGCCGCGCTGAACGCCCAGAACCTCGTAGTAGTCCTGCTTGGCCATCGACCCGACCTAGGAAGTTCCCCGCCCCCGAAGAATCGTCCGGCCGGCGGGGACAGTATACCCGGGCCGGCCGGAATGTCGCGCCTTACGGCTTGTTGGTGCGCTTGCGCTCGTCGACTTCCTCGTAATCGGCATCGACCACCTTGTCGTCGGGCTTGGCCTGTCCGCCGCCGCCTTCGCCGGAACCGCCCGCGCCGCCGTCGCCGGGACCCGCGCCGGGGCCCGGACCCGCCCCGCCGGCGTTCGCGGCCTGGGCCTTGTACATGGCCTCGCCCAGCTTCATCGCGGCCTGCGCCAGGGCGTCGGTCTTGGCCTTGATCGCGGCGGTATCCTCGCCCTTCAGCGCCTCTTTCAGCTCGGCCACGGCCTGCTCGACCGCCTGCTTGTCGCCCGCGGGCGCCTTGTCGCCGAAATCCTTCAGCTGCTTCTCGGTGGTGTGGACCAGCGCCTCGCCGTGGTTCTTGGCCTCGACCGCCTCGCGCCGCTTCTTGTCCTCGGCGGCGTGCTTCTCGGCGTCCTTGACCATCTTCTGGATGTCGGCCTCGCTGAGGCCGCCCGAGGCCTGGATGCGGATCTGCTGCTCCTTGGCCGTGGCCTTGTCCTTGGCCGACACGTTGACGATGCCGTTGGCGTCGATGTCGAACGTGACCTCGATCTGCGGCACGCCGCGCGGGGCCGGCGGAATGCCCATCAGGTCGAACTGGCCCAAAAGCTTGTTGTCGGCCGCCATCTCGCGCTCGCCCTGGAACACGCGGATCGTGACCGCGCCCTGGTTGTCCTCGGCGGTCGAGAACACGTTGCTCTTCTTGGTCGGGATTGTGGTGTTGCGGTCGATCAGCCGCGTGAACACGCCGCCCAGCGTTTCGATGCCGAGCGAAAGCGGCGTCACGTCCAACAGCAGCACGTCCTTCACGTCGCCCTTCAGCACGCCGCCCTGGATCGCGGCGCCCACGGCCACCACCTCGTCGGGGTTGACGCCCTGGTGCGGGTCGCGGCCGAAGAACTGCTTGACCGTCTCGACCACCTTGGGCATGCGGGTCATGCCGCCCACCAGCACCACCTCGTCGATCTCGCCGGCGCTCACGCCCGCGTCCTTCAACGCCTGGCGGCACGGCTCGACGGTTTTCTGGATCAGCTTGTCGACCAGCTGCTCGAGCATCGCGCGGCTGAGCTTGCGCACCAGGTGCTTCGGCCCGGTCGCGTCGGCGGTGATGAACGGCAGATTTACCTCGGTCTGCATCGCGCTCGACAGCTCGATCTTGGCCTTCTCGGCGGCCTCCTTCAGCCGCTGCAAGGCCAGCCGGTCGTTGCGCAGGTCGATGCCGGACTCCTTCTTGAACTCGTTGGCCAGATAGTCGAGGATCTCCTTGTCGAAGTCCTCGCCGCCCAGGAACGTGTCGCCGTTCGTGGACTTCACCTCGAACACGCCGTCGCCGATCTCGAGGATCGAGATGTCGAAGGTGCCGCCGCCCAAATCGTAGACCGCGATGGTGCCGGTCTTCTTCTTCTCCAGGCCATAGGCCAGCGCCGCGGCGGTCGGCTCGTTGATGATGCGCAGCACCTCGAGCCCGGCGATGCGGCCGGCGTCCTTGGTGGCCTGGCGCTGCGAGTCGTTGAAATAGGCGGGAACCGTGATGACGGCCTGCGCCACCTTCTCGCCGAGATGCGCCTCGGCGGTCTCCTTCATCTTGGTCAGGATGAAGGCGCTGATCTGCGAGGGCGAGTATTTCTTGCCGCGCGATTCCACCCACGCGTCGCCGTTGTCGCCCGGCACGATCTTGTAGGGCACTAGGCCCTTGTCCTTCTGCGTCATCGGATCGTCGTAGCGCCGGCCGATCAGGCGCTTGATCGCGAACAGCGTGTTCTCGGGGTTGGTGACGGCCTGGCGCTTCGCGGCCTGGCCCACCAGGCGCTCGCCCGAATCGGTGAACGCGACCATCGACGGGGTGGTGCGCCCGCCCTCGGCATTCTCGATCACGCGCCAGTCCTTGCCCTCCATCACCGCGACGCAGCTGTTGGTGGTGCCAAGGTCAATACCGATGACTTTGCTCATTGTCCGTCCTCTTCTTTCGCGGCAGACGCGGCCCGGCCCGCTACGGGCGCCGGAGCGGTCTCCAAGTGGATTTAATCTTTCCCGTCGGCCGTTCGGCCCCCGGCCCGGCATGCCTGCCGGATGGCGGCCGATAACCCAACTGTTCGTGCGGAGCTATAGGGGCCCACCCCCGGCCCTGCAAGCGGTCGCGGCGGTCCGCCGGCCCTTATTCCAAGGACCGGTTTGACAGGCCCGCGAGCCCGGGCGGATGCTTGGGGATGGCCCGCCCAATCGGCCCCGTCCCGACCGACCGGACGGACGACCCC
>JBQTIS010000226.1:0-5312 GCA_052387895.1 Rhodospirillales bacterium
CCGGCGGTTTCGTCGTCGTCTTCGATGATCAGGACGCGCATGGGGGGCCGGCGGGCCTGTCCCGCCCGGGACCCGCGCTTTGGCTTGGCGCGGGTCCCGGACGGGGTTGACGCGGCGGCGTTACGTCTTCGACAGCGGAACGGGCACGTAGCGCTCGTTGCCCTTGCGGTCGATCAGCAGCAGCACGGCCTTTTGCTTCTGGTCGGCCGCGCGCTTGATCTTGGAGACCACCTCGCCCACCGAGCTCACGCGCTCCTGGCCGACGCCGACGATCACGTCGCCCAGCTGGATGCCGCGCTCGGCGGCCGGCGCGTCGCGCTCGATGCCGACGATCACCGCGCCCTTGACCTCGTCCTTGAGGCCGTAGCGCTGGCGCGTGTCGGCCGAGGGCGGCGCCAGCTTGAGGCCGAGCTGCTCGATGCCGGTTTCGCCCTGCTTTCCGGCGTCCTTGGATGCGTCGTCGGGCGCGGCGGCGGCGACCTGCTCGGCCTTGGGCATGGCGGCGATCGTGACGGCTATGGTCTGCGCCTTGCCCTGGCGCCAGATCTCGACCTGCGCCTTGCTGTCCTTGCGCGTGGCGGCCACGACGCGGGTCAAATCGCGCAGCTCGTTGATCTTGGTGTTGTTGAACGACAGGATCACGTCGCCCTGCTTGATGCCCGCCTTGCCGGCCGGGCTGTTGTCGGTCAGGCCCGCCACCAGCGCGCCCTTGGACTCCTTCAGCCCCAGGGCCGCGGCCACGTCGGGCGTCACCGGCTGGATCTGCACGCCGAGCCACCCGCGGTCGATCCGCCCGGAGCTGCGCAGCTCGTCGATCACCATCTTGGCCATGTTCGACGGCACCGCGAAGCCGATGCCCACGCTGCCGCCCGACGGCGAGAAGATGGCGGTGTTCACGCCGATCACCTGCCCGTCCATGTTGAAGCTGGGACCGCCGGAGTTGCCGCGGTTGATCGGCGCGTCGATCTGCATGTAGTCGTCGTACGGACCCGATGACAGGTCGCGGCCGCGCGCCGAGATGATGCCGGCCGTCACGGTGCCGCCCAGGCCGAACGGGTTGCCGACCGCGAGAATCCAGTCGCCCTCGCGCGCCTTGTCGGAATCGCCCCAGGCCACGTAGGGCAGGTTTTTGCTGCCGTTGTCGATCTTCAGCAGCGCCAGGTCGGTCTTCTCGTCGCGGCCGATCAGCTTGGCGGCGTGCTCGGAGCCGTCGGTCAGCTTGACCTTGATGTCGGTGGCCTTGGCGACGACGTGGTTGTTGGTGACCACGTAGCCGCTGGGATCGATGATGAAGCCGGAGCCGAGGGCGTTCACCCTGCGCTCGGGCCGGGGGGTTCCGCCCGGCGCGCCGGGGCGCTGGTTGAAGAACCGCTCGAAGACTTCGCGGAACGGCGAGTCCTCCGGCAGATCGGGCATCTGCGGCATCGCCTCGGGCCGCGCGCCTTCGGCGCGCTGCGTGGTCGAGATGTTGACGACGGCGGGCTTCACCTTGACCACCAGGTCGGCGAAGCCGTCGGGCGCGCCGCGCGCGAAGGCGGGCGCCGCCAGAACGAAGCCGAGCAGCGCCGCGCCGACGGCAAGTCCGGCGCGCCGGGCGCTAATCCGTCCGGCCTCGTCAAAAGGTCGCGCGGGCAACAGGGACAGAGTCATGGCCAATTCCTCCTTGGCACGAAACGCTAGCGGTCAAGCGGCGGAGAGCCGCCGCGTTGGCCCCTTATTTAGTCCCAAGCGCCTTAAGCCCCAATGGCCCGCGAATTAAATCGCGTTAATGCGGGAAAACCGTTGGATTCGCTGACCTATCGGCGAGCTAGCCCGGCAGGCGCCTGAGGTACTGGCCGACGAAGTCGCAATCCACCAGCTTGCGGTAGGCGTCGGTCAGCCGCTTGGTCACCGGGCCCGGGATGCCGGCCGCGGCGAAGCTCGTGCCGTTGATGCTTCGAACCGGGCAGAGGCACAGCGAGGTCGAGGTCAGGAACGCCTCGTCGGCGGTGTAGGCGTCGTACAGGTCGATGTCGGCCTCGTGGACCGCGATGCCGTGCGCCTGGGCCAGCTCGATCACGGTCTGGCGGCTGATGCCGCCGAGCACGAAGTTGAGCCTGGGCGTGTAGAGCTGCCCGTCGCGCACCACGAAGATGTTGGCGCCGATGCCCTCGGCCAGGTTGCCGTTCACGTCGAGCAGCACCGCCCAGGCCGTCGGGTCGACCGCCTTCACCTCCTGCTCGGCCACGATCATGTTGAGGTAGTTGTGGGTCTTGGCCCGGGGGCTCATCGCCTCGGGCGGGGCGCGGCGCACCGAGGGGGTGATCACCTTGATGCCGTCGCGGAACAGCGTGGCGCGGGACTTTAGCGGCAGCGGCAGGCACTCGACGATCACGTTGGGGCCCTTGGGCAAATAGTCCGCGTCGTCGGCCCCGCGGGTGATGCGCTGCGACACCCAGTAGTCGTCGTCCTTGTCCAACAGGTGCAGGTTGCGCGCCAGCACGTCCTCGGTGATGCGCGCCGTCTCGGCCGGCGACAGGCCGGGATCGAAGCGCAGGTATTTGAGCGTGCGGTACCAGCGGTCGATGTGCTCCTTCAGGCGAAAGATGCGGCCGCTGAAGGTGCGCGTGGTGTCGAACGCGCCGTCGCCGTATTTCACCCCCCGGTCGCGGAAGCTCAGGCGCACCTCGCTCTCGGGCACGATCTTGCCGTTGAACCAGGCGACGCGCTGGTTGGCGAGGGCGGGTTTGGCGGGCGCGGGTTTGGCGGCGGCGGTAGCGGCGGTGTCGGGCACGGGCGTTTCTCCCCTTGCGTGTCTCAAGCGTAGCGCAGCTTTTGGCCCAAGCCCAGGCGCTCGGCTTTCGTCAACATGGCGTGGCCGAGGGCGATGTCGCTCAAGCTCATGCCCCGGTGCCAGAACAGGATGGTCTCGGCTTCGCTCTCGCGGCCGGGCTTCGCGCCCGCCACGACCTGGCACAGCTCGGCATGAAGCGTCTTTTCCGAGAGCAGCCCCGAGTCGACGTGCTGGCGCATCGCGCCGAACTTGCCGGCCCTGGCCTGGCCCCAGTCGTCGACCAGCATCTTGTCCATGATCTCGGTCAGCGACAGCTCCAGCGCGCTCATCGTGCCGTAGGGCATCACCAGCGCGCCCTTCTTGATCCACGCGGTCTTCAGCAGCGGCTCGGGCTTCTCCAGGCGCGCGGCCTCGACCACGATATCGGCGCCGCGGACGCACGATTCCCAGTCCTCGGTCGCGGCGATCCTCTTGCCCAGGTCCTTTTCCAGGCGCCGGGCGAAGGCGTCGCGGCTGTCCCGGCGGCGCGAATGCACGCGGATCTCGGCGAAGTCGAACAGCCGGTCCAGCTGCCGCACGTTCCAATAGGCCGTGCCGCGCGCGCCGACATGCCCCAGCACCTTCGACCCCTTGCGCGCCAGGTGCTTGGCGCCCAGCGCCGTGACCGCGCCGGTGCGCATGTCGGTGATCCAGGTGGCGTCCACCAGCGCCTTGGGCTGGCCGGTACGCGGGTCGAACAGGTTGAGCAGCGCCATCTCGGAGGGCAGGCCGTGTTTGTAGTTGTCGAGGAAGTCGCCGACGATCTTCACGCCCGCCAGGTTGATCGGCGCGATGTAGCCGCGCAGCACGTTGAAATGCCCGCGGAAGGCGGGGTCGGGAACCAGATGCGCGCGCGGCTCGATCGTCGCCTGGCCGCGGCCCTGGGCCAGCAGCCCGTTTTCCACCGCGTCGAGAATCTCGCCGTCGGTCATGTCGAGCTTGGCGACGTCGAGGGCGTTCAGATAGGTGAGGTGGATTTCCCTGCCGCTGTTCCAGCCGCCGCCCATCGCCGCTCCCCGCCCGGCGGCCGTGGTTTTCCAGTCCTGGCCGGCCGCTCGGGCGCGAGTTCTACCGCGCCAAGCGGGCTTGTGTCATCCTGGCTTGGCGTCCGCCGGCGAACGCCGCCGGGCCTTGGATTCGCCACGAAGCCGCAGTAAAACCCGCCTCCTGCAAAGCCCGCCTCCCGTTCCGTCCCTGGAGCATCATGGCCGCCTCCGCCGTCCCAACCCGATCCGGCGTCCAGCCCGAAAACCGCCCCACCGGCCCGGCGGAAGCCGTCGAAACGCCGCAGGGACCGGTTGCGCAGCCGCCGGCCGCGCCGGCGCCGGTGTCGCTGCCCCGCGCCCAGCCGCTTTCGGTCGGCGTGATCGTGGACCTGATCTGGGGCCCGTGGGCCGGCGGCCACGTGAAATGCTGGGAGCGCCTGGCCGCGGCCGCGGCCGCCCATCCACGCGAGCTGGACATCACTGTCCACTTCCTGGGCGAGCAGAGCGGCACCGTGCCGCTGGCCGGCAACGCGCGCTTCCGCCTGCACCGGCCGCTCTTGAACACCAAGTGGCTGGGCTTCACCCAGAACCCGCAGAACCACACCTGCCTGGCGCCGTTCCACATGGGCCTGGCGCGCGCGATGAGCGGCCACGACGTCGTGCACGCGACCGGCGCGTTCTTCAGCCTGGCGAAAACGGCGTTGCGCCAGGCGCGCAGGCGCGGCGTGCCGCTGACCTATTCGTTCCATACCGACACGGTCAGCTACACGCGCCACTATTCGAAGGAGATACTGAAGCGCTGGTTCGGCGACGGCGCGATCCTGCGCTTCCTGGTCGACACGGTGCGCTACAACGAGATTTCCGGCGACCGGATGCAGGCCGTGCTGGACCGCTACCTCAAGCAGTGCGACTGGGTGCTGGCGTCCAAGCCCGAGGACCGCGCGGTGGCCGAGCGCGTGGTGCCGCGCGAGCGCGTGTCGTTCCTGCGCCGCGGCATCGACCGCGACGTGTTCTCGCCCCAGCGGCGCGACCGTGCGCGGCTGAGCGCCGCCCACGGCATCGGCGAGGATCGCTTCGTGGTGATTTTCGTCGGGCGCGTGGACGACGCCAAGAACGTGATGACGCTGGTGGAGGCGGTGCGCCGGCGCCGGGAAGCGGGCGCGCCGGTGCACCTGCTGGTCGCCGGCACCGGCGAGCGGACCCAGGACGTCCGGCGGCTCTTGGGCGACGCCGTCACCTGCTGCGGGCAGGTTGATCCCGACACGCTGGGCTGGCTTTACGCCAGCGCCGATGCCTTCGCCTTTCCTTCGGAGCTCGAGGTGCTGCCCAACGTGGTGAACGAGGCGCGCGCCTGCGGCCTGCCCGCCCTGGTGTCGCGGAGCGGCGGCGCGGCGCAGATAGTAGGCCGGCCCGGCATCGACGCGCTGTGCCTGCCCGGCAAGGACGCCGCGTCCTGGGCCGAGGCGATCGCCGCGCTGATGGCGGACGAGGCCAAGCGCCGCGCCCTGGCCGAG
>JBQTIS010000227.1:0-1557 GCA_052387895.1 Rhodospirillales bacterium
GACGCCGTTCTGCCCGACTTCCACGACCTCGAGCTCCAGCGCGCCGGGCTTGAGGCGCAGGCCCTTCTTGCGGTCCTTGCCGAACAGTAGCGGCCTGCCGTGCTCGACGATCACCTGCTTCTCCTCCGCCACGGACTTCTCCGTGAAGTCGTCGAACACGCCGTCGTTGTAGACGATGCAGTTCTGGAAGACCTCGACGAACGACGCGCCGCGGTGGGCGTGCGCGCGCGCCAACACCGTGGGCATTAGCTTCTGCTGCGTGTCGATGGCCCGCGCCACGAACCGCGCGCCCGCGCCCAGCGCGAACTGCGTGGCCGAGACCGGCATGTCGACCGAGCCCAAGGGCGTGGAGGGCGAGCGCGTGCCCACCTTGGAGGTGGGCGAGTATTGGCCCTTGGTCAGCCCGTAGATCTCGTTGTTGAACAACAGGAACTGCACGTCGATGTTGCGGCGGAGCAGATGCAAGAGGTGGTTGCCGCCGATCGACAGCGCGTCGCCGTCGCCCGAGACGATCCACACGTCGAGCTCGGGGTTCGCCAGCTTGATGCCGGTGGCGATCGCCGGCGCGCGGCCATGGATGGTGTGGAAGCCGTAGGTGGCGACGTAATAAGGAAAGCGCGCGGCGCAGCCGATGCCCGAGACGAACACGGTCTTGGCCGGGTCGGCGCCGATGTCGGCGAGCGCCTTTTGCACGCCTTTGAGGATCGCGTAGTCGCCGCAGCCCGGGCACCAGCGCACTTCCTGGTCGGAGGCGTAGTCCTTGGGCTGCAATTTGACGGCGGGCGCGGGAGCGTTCATGGAATTGCGGTCTCCGTTCAGGCGCCGAGATGCTCAAGAATCGCCTTCTCGATCTCGGCGATTTTGAAGGGCTGGCCCGACACCTTGTTCAAGCCCTCGGCCGGCACCAGGTACTCGCTGCGCAGAAGCGTGCGGAGCTGGCCCATGTTCATCTCGGGCACCAGCACCCGGTCGTAGCCGCGCAGCAGCTCGCCCAGGTTCCTGGGCAAGGGCCAGATGTGGCGGACATGGATATGCGCCACGTCGTGGCCCTTGGCGCGCGCGTTGGCGACCGCGCGGCTGATCGGCCCGAAGGTCGAGCCCCAGCCCACCACCGCCATGCGGCCGCGGAACGGTCCCTGGTCGACGGATTGCGGCGGAATATCGTCGGCGATGCGCTTGATCTTGTTCCAGCGCGTCTCGGTCATCTTCTGGTGGTTGTCGGGATCGTAGGAGATGTGGCCGGTCTCGTAGCTCCTCTCCAGGCCGCCGACGCGGTGCATCAGGCCCGGCGTGCCGGGAATCGCCCAGGCGCGCGCCAAGGTCCTCTCGTCGCGCAGGAAGGGATGGAAGCCCTCGGGGTCGGTGTGGAACTTGGCCGGGTTCCGCGGCAGCTTGGACGCGTCGGGCACCGCCCAGGGCTCGGCCGCGTTGCCGATATAGCCGTCGGTCAGCAGGATCACCGGCGTCATGTAGCGCACGGCCAGCCGCACCGCCTCGATCGCGGTCTCGAAGCAGTCCGACGCCGAGCGCGCGGCGATCACCGCCACCGGCGCGTCG
>JBQTIS010000228.1:0-6147 GCA_052387895.1 Rhodospirillales bacterium
GCGAAGCTCGTTTTTGACTTTGTCCCCCCTCCTCAAGCGCGACGACGCCTGTGGCGTCGCGCGGGTGCGGGAGGGGGCTAGGGGGAGGGGTATTGCCCGCGCGAGACTGTCACCCTCCCCCTTTCCCCCTCCCATCAAGGGAGGGGGGACTCGATTTGCGCGGGCGCGGCATGAGCGCGAGCAAGCCCGGCACCATCCGCGTGGCGCTGGACCGGCGCGGCTACGACATCCATGTCGGGCCGGGGCTGCTGGCCGAGGCCGGGCGGCTGATGCGCCCGGTGCTGAAATCCCCGCGCGTCGTCGTGGTGGCCGACGCGGCCGTGGCCAAGCTCCACCTGCCGGCGCTCGCCGCCGCCCTCGCCGCCGCGGGCATCGCGCACGAAACCGTCGCCGTGCCGCCGGGCGAGGGCAGCAAGGACTTCGCGCATCTGGAAAAGCTGCTGGACCGGCTCATGGAGCTGAAGCTGGAACGCTCGACCGCGCTGGTGGCGCTGGGCGGCGGGGCGATCGGCGACCTGGCGGGCTTCGCCGCGGCGGTCGCGCTGCGCGGCGTGGATTACGTGCAGGTGCCGACCACGCTCTTGGCCCAGGTCGACAGCTCGGTCGGCGGCAAGACCGCGATCAACACGCGCCACGGCAAGAACCTGGTGGGCGCGTTCCACCAGCCGCGCCTGGTGCTGGCGGACTGCGACGTGCTCAAGACCCTGCCCCGGCGCGAGATGCTGGCGGGCTACGCCGAGGTGGCGAAGTACGGGATCATCGGCGACGCCCGGTTCTTCGCCTGGCTCGAGAAGCGCGCCGGCGACGTGATCGCGGGCGATTCCGCCGCGCTGATGCACGCCGTGACGGTGAGCTGCGCGGCCAAGGCCGCGGTGGTGGCGAAGGACGAGCGCGAGGAAGGCGTGCGCGAGATCCTGAACTTCGGCCACACCTTCGGCCACGCGCTGGAGGCCGAGACCGGGTTCTGCGACGTTCTGCTGCACGGCGAGGCGGTCGGCTTCGGCATGGCGCTGGCGGCGCGGCTGTCGGCCGAGCGCGGCCTGTGCCCGGCCGGCGACGCCGAGCGCATTTCCGCGCACCTCGCCTCCGCCGGCCTGCCGACCGCTTTCGCGCGGCTGCCGCGGCGGCGCTGGACCGCCGAGGGGCTAGTCCGGCACATGGCGCGCGACAAGAAGGTGCGCGACGGGCGCATCGCCTTCGTGCTGACGCGCGGCATCGGCTCGGCCTTCGCCGCGCGCGACGTGCCGATCGACGCGGTGAAGGCGATGCTCGAGCGCGCCATCGCCAACAAGCGCCTTCATGCTTGAGGCCGGGCATGTTTGAGGCCGGGCATGCTTGAGACCGCGGCATCCCTGGGCGAGTTCTGGGTCGCGCTGGTCGCGGTCGTGGCGCTGCTTGTCGTCTCGGCCTATTTCTCGGCCGCCGAGACGGCGCTGACCGGCGCCTCGCGCCCGCGCATGCACCAGCTCGCCCAGGACGGCGACCGCCGCGCCGCGGTGGTCAGGCACCTGCAGGAGCAGCGCGAGATGACCATCGGCGCCCTGCTGCTGGGCAACAACCTGGCCAACATCTGCTCCTCGGCGCTCGCCACCTTCGTTCTGATCGCGGTGTTCGGCGAGGCGGGCGTGGCCTACGCCACGGTCGTGATGACCGCGCTGGTGCTGGTGTTCGCCGAGGTGATGCCGAAGACCTATTCGCTCAACCACGCCGACGCGGTGTCCCTGGCGCTGGCGCGGCCGACGCGCCTGGTGGTGGCCGCGCTGACGCCGATGGTGGTCACGGTGCGCTGGATCGTGCGCGCCACGCTGAAGGCGTGCGGCGCCAGCCTGCCCGACTACCACCGCATCGGCACCACCGAGGAAGAGCTGCGCGGCGTGATCGACCTGCACGCCGGGCCCGAGCCCGACGTGCGGCACGAACGCGCGATGCTGATGGGGGTGCTGGACCTCGACGAGGTTACGGTCGAGAAGGTGATGACCCACCGCAAGAACCTGGCGACCGTCGACGCCGACGAGCCGGCCAAGGCGATCATCGACGCGGTGCTGGCGAGCGGCCACACCCACGTGCCGCTGACGCGCGGCGCGGCCGACAACATCGTCGGCGTGATCGAAACCGCCGCCTTGGTGCGCGCGGTGATCGCGGCCGGCGCCGCCGCCGAGGGGCTGGACGTCGTCGGCATGGCCGAAAAGCCCTGGTACGTGCCGGATTCGACCACGCTGTTCGACCAGCTTCAGTCGTTCCGCCAGCGCGGCGGGGGCCTGGCGCTGGTGGTCGACGAGTACGGCGCGCTCAAGGGCGCGGTGACGTTGCAGGACATCCTGGCCGAGATCGTCGGCCAGATGGGCGACAATGCGCCGCCCGTCCCGGGCAGCCCGCTGCCGGGCGTGCAGCGCCAGGCCGACGGCGCCTACGTGATCGACGGCAGCGTGTCGATCCGCGACCTGAACCGCGAGCTCGACTGGGCGCTGCCCGACCAGGACGCCGCCACCATCGCCGGCCTGGTGCTGCACGAGGCGCGCATGATCCCGTCGGTCGGCCAGGTGTTCGAGTTCCACGGCTTCCGCTTCGAGATCCTGCGCCGCCAGCGCAACCAGGTGACGTCGATCCGCGTCACGCCGCCCAAGCCGCAGCCGGAATGACCGGCGCCGCATGACCGCCTCCGGCCATCTGGCGCTGATGGCCGACCTGTTCGCGATCATCGCCCCGGTGTTCGCGGGCGCGGGCCTGGGCTGGCTGTGGGGACGGCTGAAGCGCCCGTTCGACCACCAGATGGTGACCGCGCTGTCGGTCCAGCTCGCCACCCCGTACCTGGTGTTCGCGACGCTCACGCGCATGGACGTCACGACCGCGGCGTTCGGCGAGATCGCGCTGGCGGCGCTGCTGAGCTACGCGCTGATGGGCGCGCTGGGCGCGGCGGCGCTGCTGTCGCTGCAGCAGCCGTTCCACAGCTACCTGCCGTCCCTGGTGTTCGGCAACATCGGCAACATGGGCCTGCCGCTGTGCCTGTTCGCCTACGGGCACGCCGGCCTGGCGCTGGCGATCGCGGTGTTCGCGGTCGGCGCGGTGCTGCAGTTCACGATCGGCGTGTGGATCGCCGCGGGCAAGGGCTCGGCCCTGGAGCTGCTGCGCACGCCCATCCTCTACAGCGTGGCCGCGGCGCTGGCGTTCATGCTCGCCGGCGTCAAGCCGCCGCTGTGGCTGCACAACTCCACGCGGCTGATCGGCGATCTGATGATCCCGCTGATGCTGCTGGCCCTCGGCGTGTCGCTGGCGTCCTTGCGCGTGGCCTCGATGGCCCGCGCGGTCGGCTTCAGCGTGCTGCGGCTCGTGGGCGGATTCGCCTGCGGCGTCGCGGTCGCCTGGGCGATGGGGTTGACCGGGCCCGCGCGCGGCGTGCTCGTTGTGCAGAGCACCATGCCGGTCGCGGTTTTCAACTATCTGTTCGCCAAGGCCTACGACCGCAAGCCGGAAGAAGTGGCGGGAATCGTCTTGATTTCGACGCTGATCTCTTTCGCCACCTTGCCCTTGCTGCTGCTCGCGGTTCTGTAACGGGATATGCCGGGGTTTTAACGAAAAGCCCCGGGGATGCTCCTTGACAGTGCGGCGCAGCAAGGCAGAGCATTCTCTATCAATGGCGCCCCGCGGCCGGGCTTATGGGGGCCGGGGACGTTCCGCGACATATCCCGACGATACGGTTTCGTCGCCCGCCGCAAGGAGGGTTCGCATGCAGTACCGCATCATTCCCGACGTCGTGCGCGACCAGGACGTGCGGCTGATGCCGGCCGACGCCACGGTCATGGACGCCGTGCGCTACATGGCGATCCGGCGCATCGGCGCGGTGTTGATCGGCAAGGACGGCGTTCTCGAAGGCATCTTCTCCGAACGCGACTTGCTGATGCGCGTGATCGCCAAGGGCCTGGATCCCGACCGCACGCCGCTCTACCGCGCCATGACGCCCAACCCGGAAACCGTTACGCCGGGCCAAACGGCGACCGAGGCGCTGGAGCTGATGCACAAGCGCGGCTTCCGCCACCTGCCGGTGGTGGGCGAGGACGGCAAGGTGATCGGCATCGTGGCGCTGCGCGACCTGAACGCCGTGGTGCGCCGGCAGCTCGAGGACGAATTGCGCGAGCGCGACGCCTATATCAGCGACACGGGCTACGGCGCCACGCACTAGCTGGGCGGCCGGCTCCCGATCGTTGACGCGCCGCGGCGCGGCCGTATAGTCCTGCCGCCACATCATCGGAGGGCCAGGACATGCCGCTGACGCCACCGGCGCCGCGCGAGCATCTGCATACCCGCACCGTCGAGTGCCGCGGCTTCCGCCGCCAGGACGGCTTATGGGACGTGGAAGGCCGCGTCGTCGACACCAAGACCTACGGCTTCGACAACCCATGGCGCGGGCGCGTCGAGCCGGGCATGGCGGTGCACGACATGTGGATCCGGCTGACGCTCGACGACGAGCTGGAGATCAGGGCGGTCGAGGCCGCGACCGAGGCGGGCCCCTACCGCATCTGCGGCGACATCGCGCCCGCGTCCCAGAAGCTGGTGGGCCTGAAGGTGGCGCCCGGCTTCACGCGCAAGACGCGCGAGTTGTTCGGCGGCGTGCATGGCTGCACCCATCTGATGGAGCTGCTGGGTCCGGTCGCGACCACCGCGTTCCAGACCATCTATCCGGCGCGCGCGCGCTATCCGCGCAAGGACGCGGGCGCGGCGGAGAAGGAAAAGGACGCCGCCGCGGGCCGGAAGCGCCGCTCCAGGCTGATCGACACCTGCCACGCGCTGGCCTCGTCGAGCGAGGTGGTCAAGCGCTTCTGGCCCGAGTTCTATACCGGGTTGAAATAGGAAAGTTTCACCACCGAGACACAGAGGCACAGAGACAAGAATTCATTTGCGGCCACGGGCCGCGAAAAATTCTTCCCCCTCTGTGTCTCTGTGTCTCGGTGGTTAGACTTTTGCCCTGTCCTCCTCCGGCGTCAGGGTCTTCAGCTCCAGCGCGTGCACCCCGCCCGCCAGTTCCTCGGCCACGGCCCGGTAAACCAGGCGCTGACGGGCGACCCGCGAAAGCCCGGCGAAGCGCGCCGAGACGATTTCCACCTGGAAATGCGATTCGCCGCCCGCCCGCGCGCCGGCATGGCCGCGATGGCGCGCGGAGTCGTCATGCACCCGAAGCCGCGTCGGCGCCAGGGCGCGGGTCAGCTTTTCGGCGATGCGGTCCGCCATGCGCATGAAGGCCAGGGTTCGCCGAAAGGCGAAAGAATTTCAAGAGATTAATGTTGAGTTTCGCCGCGGGGCCCGGGTCGGAGAGTCTTGCCTCGGGCGTTACCCCCTCACATACTGTTGGGATGCCCAGGTCTTCGATGCCCAGGTCTTCGATGCCAAGGTCGCGCATAGCCAAGCGTCCCGCCGTGCCGCGCAAGGCCGACCCGCCGCCGCTTAAGCGGGCCTGCGACGTGCCGGGCTGCGACGGGCCGGGCGAGCACCGCGCCCCCCGGGCGCGCGACCGCCTGGACCAGCACTATTGGTTCTGCCTGGAGCATGTGCGGCAATACAACGCCGCCTGGGACTACTACGCCGGCATGAGCAGCGAGGAGATCGAGGCGCATCGCCGCGCCGACACGACCTGGCGCCGGCCGTCCTGGCCCCTGGGCGGGGGCGCCGCCGCGGCCAACGGCAAGCCGCGCCGGCCGATTCGCTTCGACCTGTTCGACGGCATGGGCATCCTCGACGATTTCGAGATTCCCGGCGCCGCGCGCGTGAACGGACGCTTCAACGGCAAGGCCGGGCCGGGCAAGGGCGGCGGCCGCGCCACGGTGGGCGAGGCGCTGCGCCGGGCGCTGGCGGTCCTGGATCTGGAGCCGCCGGTGGCCTTCGCCGCGGTCAAGGCCCGCTACACGGCGCTGGTCAAGCGCCACCACCCCGACGCCAACGGCGGCGACCGCGCGGCCGAGGAAAGGCTTAAGACCATCAACGAAGCGTTTGCGGTGCTGAAGGCCTTTTATCTGCCCCAGACCGCGCCCATATACTGAACCGGCGCCCGGCCCTAGAGCGGTTCCCGGCCAACTGGAACCGCCTGCGTCGCGGCGTGGCGAGGCGATCCGCCAGGCGCGCCGCGAAGGGCGATGCCGTCGCATCGGCCGAGCGGCG
>JBQTIS010000229.1:0-6950 GCA_052387895.1 Rhodospirillales bacterium
GTCAGGAACCCCATCAGCATCTCGGCCAGGTAGTCGCGGGTCTTGCGGTCGAGCCGGCCCATGATGCCGAAATCGATCACCACGATGGCGCCGTCCGCGGCCACGAACAGGTTGCCGGGGTGCAGATCGGCGTGGAAGAACCCATCGCGGAACACCTGCTGGAAAAAAGCGTTGGCGGCGCGGGTCAGCACCGTATTCGCGTCGTGCCCGGCCGCCACGATCTCCTCGCGCCGGTCGATGGCGATGCCGGCGATGCGCGCGATGGTGAGGACCCGCCGCCCCGTGCGCCGCCAATCCACCTCGGGCACGCGGAACGAAGGATCGCCGCGGAAATTCTCGCCCAGCTCCGAGGCGGCCGCCGCCTCGTAGCGCAGGTCCATTTCCAGCATCACGGTGGTGGCCAGCGTGTCGGCCACCTCGATGGGGCGCAGGCGCCGCCAGGACGGGCGCAAACGCTCGATCAGCCCGCCGACCCAGTAGAACAGGTCCAGGTCGCGCGCGAACGCCTCGACCACGCCCGGCCGCAGCACCTTCACCGCCACCGCGCGCCCGTCGTCGGTTGCGGCGAAATGCACCTGGGCGATCGACGCGGCGGCGGCCGCCTTGTCCTCGAAGCTTCGGAACAGGGCGGCCACCGGCGCCCCAAGCTCCTCGGCGACGATCCGGCGCGCGTCGTCGGCCGGGAACGGCGGCAGGCTGTCGCGCAGCATGGCGAGGTCGCCCGCCACCTCCTCGCCGATCAGGTCGGAGCGGGTCGAGAGAATCTGCCCCAGCTTGATGAAGCCGGGGCCCAGCGCCTCGAGCGCGGCGGCCAGGCGTTGGCCGGGACGGCCCCGGATGTCCCTGCGCCGGAACCGGCGGGCCAAGCGCAGCAGCGCCGGCTCGACCCCGGCCATCTCCGCCAGCACCAGCGCGTCGTGGCGCGCCAGCGTCCAGCCGATCGCCAGCAGTCGCAGCAGGTTGCGGATGGCGCGAAGCATGAAAGGCGCCTAGACGCGCCAGCCCCAATGCAGCGCGGCGATGCCGCCGCTCAAATTGCGCCAGCCCACGCGCGCGAAGCCGACCCCGACCAAGCGCTTGGCCAGCTCCTGCTGCGGCGGAAAGCGGCGGATGCTCTCGACCAGATAGCGATAGGCGTCCTCCTCGCCGGTCACCGCCCGGCCCAACCGCGGCAGGACATGGAACGAGTAGAGCTGGTAGAGCCTGTCGATGCCGGGCACGGTGCAGCGGCTGAATTCCAGGCACAGGAACTTGCCGCCGGGCTTCAGCACGCGATGGGCCTCGGCCAGCGCCGCGTCCATGTCGGTCGTGTTGCGCAGGCCGAAGGCGATGGTCACGGCGTCGGCGCTGCGGCCGGCCAGCGGGATGTTCTCGGCCGCGCCCGCCACCCCGTCGACGCCTTTCAGGATCGCGCGATCCAGCGCCCGGTCGCGCCCGACCGCGATCATGTCGGGCGTCAGGTCGCACACCACGGCGCGCCCGTCGCCTTGCACCCGCTCCAGGAACGCGAACGCGATGTCGCCGGTGCCGCCGGCCAGGTCCACCAGGGTCCAGCCCTTGCGCGGGTCGAGCTCATCGATCATCGCCCGCTTCCACAGGCGGTGGACGCCGCCGCTCATCAGGTCGTTCATCAGGTCGTAGCGCCGGGCGACGCCGCCGAACACGCCCCTCACCAGCCCCGGCTTGTCGCTCTGGGCCACGTCGCGGAAGCCGAAGGGGACCTCGGGCCCCCGGCTTTTTGGCGCTGCGCTCATCGCGGCGGACGATAGCGCCAAGCCCCGCGTCTTGCTAGGTTGCAGGCCCCAATGCCCGAACTTCCCGAAGTCGAAACCGTGCGCCGGGGCCTGGCGCCCCGCCTGGTGGGCCATGTGCTGGCGCGGGTCGAGCAGCGCCGGCCCGACCTGCGCTTCCCCTTGCCGCGCGACTTCGCCCAGCGCCTGACCGGACGGCGCGTCGCCGCCATCGGCCGGCGCGCCAAGTACCTGCTGGTCGAGCTCGACGACGGCAACGTGCTGATGGTGCATCTCGGCATGTCCGGGCGCATGGTGCTGGAAGCGCCGAGAAGCGGCGAACGGACGGTGGGCGCGTTCTACCGCGCGCGCGATCTAAACGACGCGCACGACCACGTGGTGCTTACGACAGACGAGGGCTGGGCGGTCCGGTTCAACGACCCGCGGCGCTTCGGCATGATGGACCTGGTGCCGGCGGAGAAGCTGGACGCGCACAAGCTGATCCGCGGCCTGGGGCCGGAGCCGCTGGACCCGAAATTCGACGCCGCCGAACTGGAACGCCGGCTCGCGGGCAAGAAGACGCCGATCAAGGCGGCGCTGCTGGATCAGCGCGTGGTGGTGGGCATCGGCAACATCTACGCCTGCGAGGCGCTGAACCGCGCCGGCATCTCGCCCAAGCGCCTGGCGGGCACGGTCAAGGGCGAGCGCGCGGCGCGGCTCGTTGCCGCGATCAAGGCGGTGCTGAACGACGCCATCGCCGCCGGCGGCTCGTCCTTGCGCGACTACCGCCAGGCCACGGGCGAGCTCGGCTATTTCCAGCACCGCTTCCGCGTCTACGACCGCGCGGGCAAGCCGTGCCCGCGGCGCGGCTGCGCCGGCGCGATCAAGCGCGTGGTCCAGGGCGCGCGCTCGACTTTCTATTGTCCCTCCTGCCAGCGATAGGGTAGAAGCGCGGCCTTCGGCAACAAGGAGCACCGGCGATGGCGTACCAGAACATCCTGACGGAAAAGCGCGGGCGGGTCGGCATCGTCACGCTCAATCGGCCCCAGGCGCTGAACGCGCTCAACGCCGCGCTGATCCAAGAGCTGGGCCAGGCGCTGGACGCGTTCGAGGCCGACGACGCGGTGGGCTGCATCGTCTTGACCGGCAGCGAAAAGGCCTTCGCCGCGGGCGCCGACATCAAGGAGATGGCCCAGCGCGGCTACATGGACGTGTACCTGGCCGATTTCATCACCAAGGGCTGGGAACGGGTTTCGACCGTCCGCAAGCCGATCGTGGCGGCGGTCGCCGGCTTCGCGCTGGGCGGCGGCTGCGAGGTGGCGATGATGTGCGACTTCGTCATCGCCGCCGACAACGCCAAGTTCGGCCAGCCCGAGATCACCATCGGCACGATTCCCGGCTCGGGCGGCACGCAGCGCCTCGCGCGCTGCGTCGGCAAGTCCAAGGCGATGGAGATGTGCCTCAGCGGCCGCAGGATGGACGCGGCCGAGGCCGAGCGCAGCGGGCTGGCCAGCCGCGTGGTGCCGCTGGCCGGCCTGATGGACGAGGCGGTCAAGGTTGCCGAGAAGATCGCGGGCCTGTCGCGCCCGGTCGTGATGATGGCGAAGGAATGCGTCAACCGCGCGTTCGAGACCACGCTGGCCGAAGGGGTGAAGTTCGAGCGCCGGGTGTTCCACTCCACCTTCGCCACCGAGGACCAGAAGGAAGGCATGGCCGCGTTCGTGGAAAAACGTCCGCCCCGGTTCAAGAACAGATAGAACCGCCGCGCAGCGGCGTGTCGCATCCAGGCTTCGCGTGGCCGGTCCCGGCATTGACAGGCCCCGAGCGGCGCACCTATCGTCCGGCAAGTGTTTCCGGGAGTCTCCGATGAGCCGCATCGCCGCTTCGCTTTCCGCCGTTTCCGTCGATTCGGGGCGCCTGTGGCGCGCCGGGGCGCTGGCGCTGGCCGGCGCCGCGCTTCTGTTCGTCGCGGGGTTCGCGCGTCCCGATCTGGTGCACAACGCCGCGCACGACGCCCGCCACGCCTTCGCCACCCCCTGCCACTGAGACCGCCATGCGCCGCGCGCTGATCGCCGCCCTGGCGGCGGGCTTCGCCGCCTGCATCGCCGTCACCGCCGCGCAGCAGGCCGTGGTGGTGCCGCTGATCCTCAAGGCCGAGGAATTCGAGGAGGCCAACGCGGCCAAGGCCGCGCCCGCCGCCGCGGCGGCGCAACCGCAAGCCGCGCACCAGCACGAGCAAGAGGGCTGGAAGCCGGGGGACGGCATCGAGCGGATCGCCTATACCGCGCTGGCCAATCTCGGATTCGGCGTGGGCTTCGGCTTGCTGCTGGTGGCGGGCTTCACGCTGGCGGGCCGCGCGGTGGACTGGAAGCGCGGCCTGTTGTGGGGCGCGGCCGGTTTCGCCGTGTTCGCGCTCGCGCCGGCCCTGGGCCTGCCGCCCGAGCTTCCGGGCACCGCTTCGGCCGCGCTGCCGGCGCGCCAGGCCTGGTGGCTTTCGACCGCCGCCGCCACCGCCGCCGGCCTGGGGCTGATCGCGTTCGGCAAGGGGTGGCCGTGGAAGGCGCTGGGCGTCCTGGCGCTGGTCGCGCCGCATGTCATAGGGGCGCCGCACCCCCCAGCGGATCCCATTGCCGGGCATGGCGCGGGCGGCGTGCCGGCCGACATCGCCGCCGGCTTCGTGGCGCTGTCGCTGGCCGTCACCGCCCTGTTCTGGGCCGTGCTGGGCGCGGTGTCCGGGGCGGTCTATACGCGCGTGCGCTGAAGCTCAAGGCTTCGGCGCTTCGGCCTGCACCGGCGCCGCGATCGACAGTTCGCCCGCCTTCTGGAAAATCAGCGTCACCGGCACCGCGCCGCCCAGGCGATAGGGCTGGGTGATGTCGATCAGGTGGATCAGCTCGCCGCCCGGCTTCAGCGTGACCGTCTTGCCCGCGGGCAGCGCGACGCCCAGCACCTTGCGCGCCGGTCCCACGACGGGGCCGGCGCGGTGCGAGCGCAGCTCGGTCATGACCGCCGCCGGCGAATGCGCGGCGATCAGCCAGTCCGGCTCCGCGCCCGCGTTGCGGATCGTGAGATAGATCGACCCGGTGCGCTTGGCGGCCGACGCCGGCGCCGCCCAGGCCTGGGTGACGACAAGACCGCCCAGGCGCTGCTCGGCCGCCGCCGCCGGCGCCGCCGCCAGCAACGCCAGAACCGCCGCCAAGGCCCCGATGGGTTTGCCCATGCGCGGCAGACATAGACCAGCGCGCCTCCGGCCGCCAGCGCCGCCCGCGCCGGTTGACCCGGCCGCCGGTCTTGGGGCTTCAATAGCGCCATGAACGCGCCCGAGTCTTCGCCCGGCAAATCCGCGCGCGGGTTGTTGCGCGCGGCCGACCGCGGCTATCTCGCGACCCAAAGGCGACAGGACGCCGAGGCCCCGGGATGGCCCTACGCGGCCGTGGTGCTGCTGGCGGTCGATTTCGACGCCTCGCCGCTGCTCTTGATCTCGGCTTTGGCCGAGCACACCCAGGACATCGCCCGGGACGACCGCGTGGCGCTGCTGGTCGACGGCACAGCGGGCCTCGCCGATCCCTTGACTGGCGCGCGCGCCACGCTTTTGGGCCGGATCGCCAGAACCGACGCGCCGCGCCACCGCGCCCGGTTCCTCGCGCGCCACCCCTCGGCCGCGTCGTACGCCGACTTCAAGGATTTCGCGTTCTATCGTCTGGCGGTCGAGCGCGCGCATCTGGTCGCCGGGTTCGGGCGCATCCATTGGGTCGCCGGCGGCGACCTGATCGACCCGGCCGGCGATTCGGCCGGACTCGTCGCGGCGGAAAGCGGGATCGTCCAGCACATGAACCGCGACCACGCCGAAGCCCTGGCGCTGTACGCGATCAAACTCTTGCGCCAGCCGCCAGGCGCATGGACCATGACGGGAATCGACGCCGAGGGCCTGGACTTGCGACTCGGCGGCCGGGTCGCGCGGCTCGAGTTCCAGCGCCGCATCGCGACGGCCGAGGAGGCGCGCGCCGAGCTGGCGCGGCTGGCGAAGCAGGCGCGTTCTCTTTAGATCGACGAGTTGATCGCGGAACTGTCCGACCGCCGGCGCCGGCGCCTTGGCCCAAGCGCCCCGGTCGCTTGCGCCGCGGCGGCACGGGGCCTATCGTCCGCGGCCGACGGGCGCGCAAGCAGCCTCGTTCTTGCACGAACGATTCGGGAGCAACGCCATGCAGCAGGTCGGCACCGTCGTCAGCCGTCACGGGCTCGACCTTGCCGGGCTGGCGAACGTCGCCGTCGCGCGCTGGAACCTGGGCGTGCCCGCGCTCTACGAGCAGGCGATCCGCCGGCGCGAAGGGCTGGTGGCCGAAGGCGGCGCGCTGGCCGTGCGCACGGGCGTCAATACCGGCCGTTCGCCCAGGGACAAGTTCTTCGCCGACGAGGCCGAATCGCGCGCCAACATCTGGTGGGGCGCGGTCAACGTCGCCATGCCCGAGGAACGGTTCGTCGCGCTGCACCGCCGCTTCCAGGCGTATTTCCAGGGCCGCGAGGCGTTCGTGCAGGATTGCCATGCCGGCGCGGACCCCGACTACCGCCTGAAGGCGCGCGTCGTCACCGAGACCGCCTGGCACAGCCTGTTCGCGCGCAACATGTTCATCCGCCCGTCGCACGACGCGCTGGCGGATTTCGCGCCCGACTTCACCATCGTGCACGCGCCGAACTTCCACTCGGCGCCCGCGATCGACGGCACCAACAGCGAGGTGGCGATCGCCTTGAGCTTCAAGCGCAAGCTGGTGCTGATCGCGGGCTCGCACTACGCCGGCGAGATCAAGAAGTCGGTGTTCACGATCCTCAACTACCTGCTGCCGGAAAAAGGCGTGCTGCCGATGCATGCCGCGGCCAATATCGGGCCACGGGGGGACACCGCGATCTTTTTCGGGCTCAGCGGCACCGGCAAGACCACGCTGTCGGCCGACCCGGCGCGCCGGCTGATCGGCGACGACGAGCACGGCTGGTCCGACGGCGGCGTGTTCAACTTCGAGGGCGGCTGCTACGCCAAGGCGATCAAGCTTTCGGCCGAGGCCGAGCCCGAGATCCACGCCGCCACCCACCGCTTCGGCACGGTGCTGGAAAACGTCGTGGTCGACGCCGACACGCGCCGGCTCGACCTCGACGACGAACGCTTCACCGAGAACACGCGCGCCTCCTATCCCATCGGCTTCATCCCCAACGCGGCGCCCGACGGGC
>JBQTIS010000230.1:0-11411 GCA_052387895.1 Rhodospirillales bacterium
CGCGCCTCGGCGCGCTTGCGGACGATCTGGCGGGGGACCTGGCTGTCGGGCGGCACGTCGATCACGCACTCGCCCGCGAGCTCGGCGCAGCAGCTCACGCGCCGTCCCGCCGCCCGTGGCTTGGCCTGGGCGTAGCCTTGCTCGGCGGCATTGGGCTGGGTGAGATGTCGGGCGCGCGAGGCGATCGCGAACTTGGCGAATTCGCCTTCGCTGACCGTGACTTGGCAGCGCCCGCAGATCGCGCGTCCGCCGCACACCGAATCGATGTCCACGCCCAGGCGCCGCGCGGCGGCGAGCACGGTGGTTCCGCGCGGAAAGCGCCCGCGTTTGCCCGAGGGCGTGAAGACGACGAGCGAGTCGGCCATCGCGGCGTCAGGCCGTGGGGGAGCCGGCGGCGCGGCGGCGGCGGTTCTCGCGCCTGCCGGCGGCGCCCTCGGCGCCGGAAGCGCCTTCGGCCGCGGGTTCGCGGAACTGCCTGATCCAGCGCGCGCAGTGCGGATCGCGGCCCATCAGCACGTCGGCGCCCATGACCGCCGCCATCTCCTCGACGCGCAGCGGATTCATGATCGCCGAGGTCATGCCCGCCCCGATCGCCATGGAAAGGAACGCCGCGTTCATGCCGTGCCGGTTGGGCAGGCCGAAGCTGATGTTCGACGCGCCGCAGCAGGTATTGACCTTCAGCTCCTCGCGCAGGCGGCGCACGATCTTGAACGCGGTCAAGCCGGCGACGTTGATCGCGCCCACCGGCATGACCAGCGGATCGACCACCACGTCGCGGGGCTTGATGCCGAAATCCTGGGCGCGCTCGACGATCTTCTTCGCCACGGCGAAGCGCATGTCGGGGTCCTCGGAAATTCCGGTCTCGTCGTTGGAGATGGCGATCACCGCCGCGTCGTATTTCTTGACCAGCGGCAGAACCGCCTGGAGCCGCTCCTCCTCGCCGGTGACCGAGTTGACCAGCGGCCGGCCCTTGTAGACGGCCAGGCCCGCCTCGAGCGCGGCGACGATGGAGGAGTCGATCGACAGCGGCGCGTCGGTGATGGACTGCACCAGCTTGATCGCCTCGGCCAGTATTTTGGGTTCGTCCGCAAGAGGTAAGCCCGCGTTGACGTCGAGCATGGCGGCGCCGGCCCGCACCTGGGCCAGCGCGTCGGCCGAAACGCGGCTCATGTCGCCCGCGGCCATCTCGGCCGCCAGCAGCTTGCGGCCGGTGGGGTTGATGCGCTCGCCGATCACCGGGAAGGGCCGCTCGAAGCCGATCACGACTTCCCTGGTGGCGGAGCTGACGACGGTATCGGTCATGCGGATGTTCCCTGCGAAGCCCGTTGCTTGGCGGCGCGCGCGCGGCCCTTCAGCACGCCCGAGGCCTGGATGATCTCGCTCACCAGCTCTTCCTGGCGATAGGCCATGACGTGCACGCCGGCCACGCCCGGGATCGCGCGCACGCGCTGGATGATCTCGATGCAGATGGCCTTGCCTTCGGCGCGCTGGTTGGCCGCGCCTTCCAGCCGTTCGACCACGGCGTCGGGAATGTGCACGCCCGGCACGTTGGTCCGCATCCAGCGCGCGGCGCGGGCCGAGGCGAGCGGCCCCACGCCCACGATGATGAAACACCGCTTGTCGAGGCCCAGCTCGCGCACCCGCGCCATGAAGCTCTCCAGCAGCGCCACGTCGAAGCAATACTGCGTCTGGATGAACTGCGCCCCGGCGGCGATTTTCTTGGCCAGGCGCAGGGGCCGGAAGTCGTGGGGCGGCGCGAACGGATTTTCCGCCGCGCCCAGGAACACGCGCGGCGGCACGGTGATCTTGCGGCCGGAAAGGAATCTGCCCTCGTCGCGCATCGCGCGGATGACGCCGAGCAGCGCCACCGAATCGAGGTCGAACACGGGCTTCGCCTGGGGCTGGTCGCCGGTTCCGACGCCGTCGCCGGTGAGGCACAGGATGTTGGCCACGCCCATCGCCGCCGCGCCCAGCACGTCGCCCTGGATGGCGATGCGGTTGCGGTCGCGGCAGGAAATCTGCATCACCACGGCATAGCCGGCGCGCGTCAGCAGCGAGCAAATGCCCACGCTGGACATATGGACGTTGGCGCCCGACGCGTCGGTGGCGTTGATGGCGTCAACGACCTCGGACAGCACCAGCGCGCGCTCGTACACCTCGCGCGGATCGGCGGAATCGGGCGGATTCAGCTCGGCGGTGACGGCGAAGCGTCCTTGGCGCAGCAGCCGCTCCAGCCGCCCGCCCGAGCTGTGGCCGGGCAGGATGGCGTACGCGGCCGACGGATCGCCGATCTCGGGATTGGGCAGCGGCCCGGTCATGGGGCGCTCATCCGCGCGTGTTCGCCGCGCGCCACCGCCAGCCAGGACGACCGGCCCCAAAGCCGGTGGTCGAGCGGCGGAAGCTGCGCCGCGATCGCATTGCCGCGGCGCATGCGCCGGCTGCCTTCCGCCGCCTCGACCCACACGCAGCGCATCTTGGGCTCGACCTCGCAGAATCCGCCGGGCCTGACGCCGCCGCACGGGCCGTTGCGCAGCGACTTCGGGCAGGTCCTCGGGCATGACATGCCGGTCGACGACAGCGCGCATTGCCCGCACCTCCGGCAGTCGAACAGCAGCCCCTTGGCCGCGCGCTCCAGCGCCGCGGCCGGCCGTTCCAGACGCGCATAGCCGATCCGCCGGAACAAAGGGTCCAGCGCCAACAGCGCACGCTCCAGGGCGGCGTACCCGGTCTCCAGCATGCGCGCCTGGCGCACCGACCACCGGCGCATGGCGTGCATCGCCGTCAGCCCTTGGCGGCATTGCCGCCCACGCCGACCAGCTTGGCCAGGCGCGCGTCGTCGTATTCGGCTTCGAGCTTGGCGGCGCAGGCGGCGGCCTCGGCCTCCAGATCCTCGCCGCAGTCCCTGGGCTCGGACCGGCGCCATTCGTTGAGATAGGCGTCGGTGCCGACCAGGCGCGCGCGCATCGCCGCGGCGTCGATCGCCTGCTGGAACCGCTCCGGCAATTGCCGCTTCGCCGCCTCGCGCCCGCGCTTGACGATCACCTGCGCGGGGATGTCACGCCAATACACGATGGTCAGCGACGCCATGTCCCTGTTCCGTAGTCGAGGCGGCCTTGTCCAGAAACGCCGCCAGATCGCCGAAGCCGGTAAACCGCCGCTCGAACGCCAGGCCCAGGCGCTGCGCCGCGCCCCGCGCCTTGCGCGTCAGCGCCGCGTCGTCGGTCTGCGCCAGATAGACAAGCCGCTTGTAGTTGCCGAAATAGTCGTTCAGCAGCTCGGGATGCCTGTCGATCCCCAGGCCTGCGACGATCAGCCGGTCGAAGTGCCGCGCCAAGTAGTCGGTCAGATAGAACGTGCCGGGTTCCTGGGCGTGCAGCGCGTCGAATTCGGGCAAACCGGCGAAGAAGGCGTAGCAATGCGGGCCGGCGACGCGCTCGATTTCTTCTTCCGCCAGCACCGTGTCCAGTTCGCCGCCGGTGCCGCAATCGCCGTAGAGCACCAGGATGCGCTCGAACCGCCCGCGGGCGCCGCGGATTTTCCGCCGCACCGCGCCGGGGATCAGGCTGGGGGTGTTGTGGTAATGCGCGGGCAGGCAGGCGACGGTCAAATGCCGCCAGCCGTTCGCCTTGGTCAGCCAGACGATCTCGCGCGCCAAGGCCCCGCAGGCGATCAGCAGGGTAGGCGGAGGCGGTTGCGGCGCGATCGCGCTTTGTCCTGCGCCCTTGGGCGGACGCGGCGCGTCCGCGTGCGGGGCGGCGTGGGCCATCAGCCGGCCGCCGCCGCCTGGAGCTGCTGCATCGAGCCCTGGCGTTTCGACATCATCTTCTTGGCGGTTTCGACCGCCACGGCGGCGTCGCGGCAATAGGCGTCGGCGCCGACGGAATTCGCGAATGCCTCGTTCAGCGGCGCGCCGCCCACCAGCACGATATAGTCGTTGCGGATGCCCTTTTCCTTCATCGTGTCGATCACCACCTTCATGTAGGGCATGGTGGTGGTGAGAAGCGCGGACATGCCCAGGATGTCGGGCTTGTGCTGTTCGATCGCTTCCAGATATTTCTCGACGCTGTTGTTGATGCCCAAGTCGATGACCTCGAAGCCCGCGCCCTCCATCATCATCGACACCAGGTTCTTGCCGATGTCGTGGATGTCGCCCTTGACCGTGCCGATCACCATCTTGCCCATCTTGGGGGCGCCGGTTTCCGCCAGCAGCGGCCGCAGGATCGCCATGCCTGCCTTCATCGCGTTGGCCGCGAGAAGGACTTCGGGGACAAAGAGAATGCCGTCGCGGAAGTCGATGCCGACGATGCGCATGCCCTCGACCAGCGCCTTGGTCAGCACGTCGTAGGGCGTCCAGTTGCGTTTCAGCAGGATATTGACGCCGTCGACCACCTCGTCCTTGAGGCCGTCATACAAGTCGTCGTGCATCTGGGGGACGAGTTCATCGTCCGGCAGGGCATCGAGATCCAGCGGCTCGCCCGCGTCTTCGGCCATCGTTCTTGGCTCCTCGTCTGGGATAGACAATGAGTAGGAACAGGGGAGGCGCGGGGCTTATTCATCCGCGACATCAGGCGACGCAAACGCGACAGTGCGGCAAACGGCGCTCCGTTAGATAGACTGTTGTGACTGTGGGTGAATTCGAGCTGGCCAGCCCCTGCGTCGGGGTATGCCTACTGGACCCGGAAACGGGCTTCTGCCGGGGTTGCTGGCGCACGGTGGACGAAATCGCCGCCTGGGGCGGGCTGGTCCGCGACGGCCGGCTGGCGATCCTGGAGCGCCTGCGCGAGCGCCGCCGCGCCGCCGGACAGGACCGCCGCCGGGTCAATGCCAGGCGCGGCGGCAAGCCGGCCTAAACGGCCCAGCGTTTCGCCCAGAGCTGGTACATCAGGATCACCCACAGCGCGTGCTGCGCGTTGCGGGTCCCGGAGTGGTGCTCGGCCCACAGCTTGCGCACGGGCGCGGGATTTATCGGCCCCGCGGCAAGGGCGCGTTCCGACAGCAAATCCTCGGCCCAGCCCCGCAGCGGGCCGCGCAACCAGCCGCCGATGGGCAGGGAAAATCCGGTTTTGGGCCGCTCGACCAGCGCGCGCGGCACGTAGCGGTCGAGCACTTGGCGCAGGATCCACTTGCCCTGGCCCTGGCGCACCAGCATCCGGTTCGGCAGGGTCCAGGCGAACTCGATCACGCGGTGGTCGATCAAGGGCACGCGGCCTTCGAGCGCCACGGCCATGCTGGCGCGGTCGAGCTTGGCGAGGATGTCGTCCGGCAAATAGGTCGCCGTGTCCAAGGCGCGCATGCGGTCGAGCATGGAATCGAACGGCGCGGCGCCGTCGTCGAACGCGGGCGAGCGCGAGGCGGGCGCGCCGTCCAGCAGCGATGAGACATCGCGCCATTGCGTCACCAGCCGGCGGTACATCTCGGCGGGGTTGTCCGCGTCGAGCAGGGCAGCCGCCTTGTGCGCCTGTTCGCCGGCATGGCGCGGCGCGCGGTCGCCCATGACCAGCCGCAACGTGTTCCGCCACAGCCGGGGCGGCAGGAAGGCGACTGCGCAGGCGAGAGCTTTGCGCAGCGGCATCGGCATGGCGGCGATGCGCGTCCACATGGATGGCGCCGCGATGTGGCGGTTGTAGCCGGCGAACGCCTCGTCGCCGCCGTCGCCCGACAGGGACACGGTGACATGCCGGCGCGTCAGGCGCGAAACCAGCAGGGTGGGGATTTGCGAGGAATCGGCGAACGGCTCGTCGTACCATTCCGCCAGGGTGGGGATCGCGGCCTGCGCCTCGGCGGGCGTCACCTTCAGTTCGGTGTGATCGGTGCCGAGATGCTTCGCCACCGCGCGGGCATTGGTCGCCTCGTCGTAATCGCGCTCCTCGAAGCCGATGGTGAAGCTTTTCACGGGCCTGGCGCTTTGCGCCTGCATCAGGGCGACCACGGCGGAGGAGTCGACGCCGCCGCTCAAGAAAGCGCCCAGCGGCACGTCGGCGATCATGCGCCGGCCCACCGCGTCGCGCAGCAGCGCGTCCAGTCGGTCGACGGTTTCCGCGTCGGCGATCTCGCGCCGCGCGGCGACGCCCGCGCGCGCCACGTCCAGCGCGGACCAATAGGCCGACATGCGCGGTTCGCTTCCCGCCCTGACAGCAAGGATATGGCCGGGCTGGAGCTTGTTGACGCCGTCGAAGATGGTGGCCGGGCCGGGCACATAGGCGAAGCGGAGGTAATCGGCCAGCGCGGCGCGGTCGACGCCGGCGCGCCAAGCCGGATGCGCCCGCAGCGCCTTCAGCTCCGACCCGAACAACAGCACCGCGCCGAACCTGGCCCAGTACAGCGGCTTGACGCCGAGTCGGTCGCGCACGAGATACAGCGTGCGTTCGCGCGCGTCCCACAGCGCCAGGGCGAACATGCCGATCAGGCGCTTGACGCCGGCCTCGACGCCCCATTGGCAGAAAGCCTCGAGCATCACCTCTGTGTCGGATTGGCTGCGGAACTTGCGCCCGAGCGATTCCAGCTCCGCGCGCAGCTCGCGATAGTTATAGATCTCGCCGTTGTAGGTGATGACGTAGCGGCCGTCGCCCGATTTCATGGGCTGCGCGCCGCCCGGCGACAGGTCGATGATGGCGAGCCGGCGATGGGCCAGCGCCACGCCCGAGCGTGCGTCGGTCCACGATCCCTCGCCGTCCGGCCCGCGATGGGCAAGCGTGCCGATCATGGCCGCGGCGGCGGCCTTAAGCGCCTCGTCCGGCGCGCCTGCCGCGGTGTCGAACAATCCGGCGATGCCGCACATGCGCCAGACATAGCCGCAAGCCCGGCGCGACGGAAGGCCCTATAATCCCGCGCGATGGACAGGTTGCGCGCGACCGCTACCGGCACGGCGGAACATGCCGCCGCCGCGGCGCGGCCCGGCGGGTGGCTGGTCGCGGCGGCGGTCGCGGCGCCCGCCGCGTTCGGCTTTCTGTCGCTGTGGCTGGGGCAGGACGCCAACTGGGACCTGCGCAACTACCATTTCTACAACGCCTATGCGTTCCTGCACGGCCGGCTGGGCTTCGACGTCGCGGTCGCGCATCACGCCACGTATTACAATCCGCTGTCGGACCTGCCGTTCTACGCGCTGGCGACGACCCTGCCGCCGCGCGCCACAGGATTTGTCCTAGGCGTGCTGCACGGGCTCAACTTCATTCCCGTCCTGGCGATCGCCTGGCGCCTGCTGGCGACGGCGCCGAGGCGCGTGCGCGACGCCGCGGCGATCGGGCTGGCCTCCGTCGGCATGCTCGGCGCCGGCGCGCTGTCCGAGGTCGGCACCACGTTCCACGACAACTTCATCAGCCTGTTCATGTTGGGCGCGCTGGCCGGGCTGGTGTTGAGCTACCGCCGGCTGGTCGAGGCGCCGCTGGCCCGGGCGCTCGCCATCGCCGCGGCGGTGGGAGTCGTGTCCGGCTTCGGCGCGGGCCTGAAGCAGACGGCGGTGATCCTGTCCCTGGGATGTTGCGCGGGGCTTCTGTTCGCGACCGCGGGCTGGGGCAGGCGCTTCATGCTCGCCTTCGCGTTCGGCCTTGGCGTTCTGGCGGGGATCGCGCTCGGCGGCGGCTTTTGGATGTGGACGCTGTGGCGCGAGTTCGGCAATCCGCTGTTCCCTTATTACAACGACGTCTTCAAGTCGCCCTGGGCGGATGCGGTGGACTACGTCAACCGGGTCTATCTGCCCGCGTCGCTCAGCGAGGCGCTGCTTTATCCCCTGGTGTTCGCGGCCGAGCCGTTCCGGGTGAGCGAGGTCGGCGTGCGCGACCTGCGCCTGCCGCTGCTTTACGCGCTGGCGATCGCGGCGTCGCTGGCCTGGCCGTTCCGGCGATTCTGGGCGGGGCCGGGGATGGTCAGGCTCAGCGACCACCACCCAGGCACGATGGTGCTGGCGGCCGGCGGCGCGGCGTACCTGGCATGGCTCAAGATGTTCGGCGTCTATCGCTATCTCGTACCGCTTGAGATGCTGGCGCCCGTCATGATCCTGCTGATCGCCGACCGGCTGGCGCTGCCGCGCTGGGCGCACGGCGCGCTGCTGGCCGGGATGCTGGCCGTGGCGCTGGCGACCATGCAGCCGGCGAGCTGGGGCCGGGCGCCCTGGGCCGCCGACTACTTCGGCATGCCGCGCCTGGAAATCGCCGAGCCGCGCAAGGCGATGGTGATTTTGACCGGCAACGAGCCCACGGCCTGGGCGATCCCCTTCTTCCCGCCCGAGATTCCGTTCCTGCGCATCGACGGCTGGTTCTTCAGGCCGGACGGGCCGCCCAACCGCAGCATCCGCGAGATGCAGCGGCGCATCCGCTCCCATGCCGGCTCCGCCTACGCCTTGTTCCGCGAACGCTACGAGCGCGAGCGCACGGTCAAGGCGCTGGCGGCCTATGGCTTGAAGCTGCGGGACCCGGAGTGCGTGACCTTCAAGCCGCATATCGATATCGTGCCGGGCGAGGTTCTGGCGTTCTGCCCGCTGGACCGGCTATAGCAGGCGCGATAGAGGAGCGCATGTCCGAGACGGCTTCCTTCGCCGGCTTCCGCGTCGCGGTGCTGGTGCCCTGCTACAACGAGGAGAAGACCATCGCCGACGTGGTGCGCGGCTTTCGCGCCGCGCTGCCGACGGCCGCGATCTACGTCTACGACAACAACTCCAGGGACCGGACGGTCGAGCTGGCGCGCGCCGCCGGCGCCGTGGTCCGCACGGAAACCCTGCAAGGCAAGGGCAACGTGGTGCGGCGCATGTTCGCCGACATCGAGGCCGACATCTACGTGATGGCGGACGGCGACAACACCTATCACGCGCCCAGCGCGCCGGCGCTGATCGAGAAGCTGCTGGGCGGGAAGCTCGACATGGTGGTGGGCTCGCGCGTGGACAACGAGCAATCCGCCTATCGACCCGGCCACCGCTTCGGCAACAAGGTCCTGACCGGCTTCGTCGCCCGGCTGTTCGGCGAGCGGTTCGGGGACATCCTGTCGGGCTATCGCGTGTTTTCGCGCCGCTATGTCAAGTCGTTTCCCGCCCTGGCCAAGGGCTTCGAGACCGAGACCGAGCTTACCGTCCACGCGCTGGAGCTGCGCATGCCCGTGGCCGAGCTGCCCACGCCCTACGGCGCGCGGCCCCAAGGTTCCGCCAGCAAGCTCAACACCTGGCGCGACGGGTTCCGCATCCTGATGCAGATTCTGCGTCTGTTCCGCGAGGAGCGGCCGTTGCAGTTCTTCCTGTTCTGGTTCGCGGCGCTGATCACAGCGTCGATCGCGCTGGGCACGCCCGTGGTGATCGAGTTCCTGCGCACCGGCCTGGTGCCGCGCCTGCCCACCGCGGTGCTGGCGACCGGCATCATGTTGCTGGCGTTCCTGAGCCTGATGTCCGGGCTGATCCTCGACACGGTGACGCGCGGACGGCGCGAGCTCAGGCGGCTCGCCTATCTCGCGATTCCGGGGCTGGACGCGCCGGACGACAGGGCCAAGCGTTGAACGGGGTCCGCCCAATCGGCGACCAGCTCGTCCGGTTCTGCGTCGTCGGCGCGGCGGCGTTCGTGGTCGACGCCGGCGTGGTCGAGGCGCTGGTCAAGCTCTGGGCGTGGAATCCCTATCTCGCCCGCGTCGTGTCGTATCTCTCGGCGGCGAGTTTCGCGTGGTGGCTGAACCGCCGCTACACCTTCGGCGCGGGCCAAGACCCAGTGCACCGAGAATGGGCCAAGTATCTCGCGGTCAATATCGCCGGGGGGCTGGTGAACTACGCCGCCTACGCGGTGCTGGTGCTGCTGTCGGACGGCGTGCGCGCCTGGCCCTGGATCGGCGTCGCGGCGGGATCGGTGGCGGGCCTCTTGGTCAACTTCGCCGCCAACAAGTGGTATGTGTTCAGGCGGGCGGGAATCTAGGCGCCGAACCGCACCACGCCACCCGCGTCCACCGCGCGGCGCACGCGGCCAAGGCTCTCCAAATAATGCAGATGCGACAGGGTTTCGCCCATGGCGAAGCCCATCTGGTGCGTGTCCAGCTCGCGGCCGGGGAACAGCGTGGGAACGAGCTGCGCCGCCGTGAGCATCGTCCCCTTGCATGACGCCGCGACCATGTCCAGGCGCTCGTCGTGATGGCGCTTCAGCATGTCCAGGCGATGATGCAGGCCGGTGAACACGCGGTCGTGCGAGGGCAGCACTAGGACGCCGGCTGGCAGCGGCTGGAACAGGTCGAGCGAGCCCAAGTAGCGCGCCAGCGGATTGGCTTCCGGCTCGGTCGGCCATACGCTGACGTTGGTCGTGATGCGCGGCAGCACCTGGTCGCCCGAGATCAGCACGTCGAGGTCGGCGCAATAAAGACAGGCGTGCTCGGGCGCGTGGCCGGTGCCGACGATCACCCGCCAGTCATGCGTCCCGACGCGCAGCGTCATGCCGTCCTCGATGCGGCGGAAGGAGCCGGGCAGCGGCAGCACGAAGCCGGGGTAGTGGTTGCCGCGCTGCTTCAGCAGGGCCAGCTGCGCGTCGTCGACGCCGTGCCGGCGGTAGAATTCGGCATGCGCGGCGCGGTCGTTGTCCTCGCCGCCGATCGCGCGCATGGCGCGGGCCATGACGTACTCGCCCGCCGTGCACCACAGCTCCACGCCCCATTCCCGGCACAGCCAGCCGGCGAGCCCGATATGGTCGGGATGGAAATGCGTGGCGATCACGCGCGTGACCGGCCGGCCGCCGAGCGTCGCTTCCCACACCTGTTTCCACAGCGCCTTGGTCTCGTCGCGCGCGATGCCGCAATCGACGATCGCCCAGCCCTTGCCGTCCTCGACCAGCCACAGATTGATGTGGTTGAGCTTGAAGGGCAGCGGCATGCGCAGCCAATGGATGCCGGGCGCGACCGCGATCGTGCCGCCGGGCTCGGGCAGCCGGTCGCCGTGCACGTAGGCGATGCCGGCGGGGGCGAGGGCCGGTTTGCGGGCGGTGTCGTCCATCGGCGGCAATGTAGCGTCCGCCCGGCGTCGGCGCCATGCGCTTGTGGCGCATGGCCTCGATGCCGGTCTGGCATCGCGGCGGGGCACGCGCTACTCTCCGCCGCCCGACGCGCGACGGAGTCCCACAGCCCGTGAGCTTCAGCGAGATCAAGTCGCCGATCGCCGAGGTCATCGAAGAGGCCCGCAACGGCCGCATGTTCGTGCTGGTCGACGACGAGGCGCGCGAGAACGAGGGCGACCTGGTGATCCCGGCGCAGATGGCGACGCCGGCTGCGATCAATTTCATGGCGAAGCACGGGCGCGGGCTGGTCTGCCTGGCGTTGACCCGCCAGCGCGTGGAGCAGCTCGGCCTCAAGCTCATGGAGCAGCAGAACCAATCGCGCCAGGCCACGGCCTTCACCGTGGCGATCGAGGCGCGGCATGGAGTCACCACCGGCCTCTCCGCGCCCGACCGCGCGCGCACCGTCGC
>JBQTIS010000231.1:0-3477 GCA_052387895.1 Rhodospirillales bacterium
GCCTGGACGTGATTCCCGTGGTGTGCCCGCGCGACGCCGATCCCAAGACCTACGCGATCGGCAGCGAAGCCTTCCTTGACGACGGCGTGATCATCAACTCCGATTTCCTGAACGGCCTGGACGTCGCGGCGGCCAAGCGCAAAGTGATCGAGCGCCTGGAGCAGATCAGGGCGGGGCGCGGCACGGTGCAATACCGCCTGCGCGACTGGCTGGTGTCGCGCCAGCGCTATTGGGGCTGCCCGATCCCGATCGTGCATTGCGCCGCGTGCGGTGCGGTGCCGGTGCCCGACCGGAATCTGCCGGTGCGCCTGCCCGACGACGTCACCTTCGACAAGCCGGGCAATCCGCTCGACCGGCACGCCGCGTGGAAGAACGTCCCCTGCCCCGTCTGCGCCAAGCCGGCGCGGCGCGAGACCGACACGTTCGACACGTTCGTCGATTCATCGTGGTATTTCGCGCGCTATTGCAGTCCGCGCGCCGACAGCCCGGTGGAACGGGCCGCGGTGGATTACTGGCTGCCGGTGGACCAGTATATCGGCGGCGTGGAGCACGCGATCCTGCATCTGCTGTATTCGCGGTTCTTCACCCGCGCGATGCGCCGGACCGGGCACGTCAAGCTGGACGAGCCGTTCGCCGGCATGTTCACCCAGGGCATGGTGCTGCACGAATCCTATCGCGCCGCCGACGGGCGCTGGCTTTATCCCGAGGAGGTGGAGCGGACCGGCGAGAACGCGGCGGTGGAGAAAGCAACCGGCAAGCCCGTGTCGCTGGGCCGGCGCGAAGTGATGTCGAAGTCGAAGAAGAACGTGGTGGCCCCCAACGCCATCATCGACGCCTACGGCGCCGACACCGCGCGCTGGTTCATGCTGTCGGACAGCCCGCCCGAGCGCGACCTGGAGTGGAGCGCGGCCGGCGTGGACGGCGCCTGGCGCTTCGTCAACCGCCTGTGGCGGCTGGTGGATGAACGCTGGGGCGACGCGCCCGCCGGCAACGGGTCCAACGGCGGGGCGGGCGCGAAGCAGGGGCCCGCGATCGAGCTGCGCCGCGCCGCCCATGGCGCCATCGCCGACGTTACCGGCTTGCTGGAGCGCTTCCGCTTCAACAGCGCCGTGGCGCGGATTCGCGAGCTGGCCAACGCCATCGAGGCCTTCGCCGCCGATGGGCCCGAGGCCAGGGCGGCCGAACGCGAGGCGATCGCGGCGTTGGTGAAGCTGCTGGGTCCGATGATGCCGCATCTGGGCGAGGAGCTTTGGCGGCGCATCGGCGGCAAGGGGCTGCTGTGCGACCAGCCCTGGCCCGAGGCCGATCCGGCGTTTTTGGTCGCCGATACGGTCGAGATCGCGGTGCAGGTGAACGGCAAGCTGCGCGCGACCGTAACGCTGGCGCGCGACGCCAGCCAGTCCGACGCCGAGAATATCGCCCTGTCGCAGCCGGCGGTGCGGCGCGCCATGGAAGGCCGCGCCGCGCGCAAGGTCATTTACCGTCCGAACCAGGTGATCAATGTGGTGGCTTGACGCTCGCGCCCTGACCCTCGCGGTCCTGCTGTCGTTCGGCGCCGGATTGGGCGGCTGCGGCTTCCATCCGCTTTACGGCGGCGACGGCGCGCGCGAGGCCTCGGCCGAGCTGGCGGCGGTGCATATCAGCACCATTCCCGACCGCAACGGGCAGATGCTGCACAACCTTCTGCTCGACCGCGTCAATCCGCAGGGGCGGCCGGGCGATCCACGTTACGTGCTGGATATCCGGTTGACCGAGTCCAAGGCGAACTTGGGCATCATCAAGGACAGCTCTTCCACACTGGCGCAGATCGCCAGCACCGCCAGCTATACGTTGCGCGACCTCAAGGCGAACAAGGTTCTGCAGACCGGACGCAGCCGGTCGGTCACGTCTTACAACATCGTGCAGTCGGACTTCGCCACGCTGGCGGCCGAGAAGGACGCGCGCGCGCGCACGCTGCGCGACATCGCCGAGGACGTGGCCACCAAAGTCGCCGTGTTCCTGGCCGGACGCAAGGACGGCTGATCGTGAGGATACCGCCGGCGCGGGTGGAAGCGTTTCTCAAGGCCCCCGACGCCGGCATCCGCGCCGTCCTCGTCTATGGACCCGACGCCGGGCTGGTGCGCGAGCGCGCCGACCGCCTGGCGCGCGGCGTCGCGCCGGACGACGGCGATCCCTTTCGCATCAGCGAGCTGATTGCGGCCGACCTGGCCGCCGACCCGCCGCGGCTGAACGACGAAGCCGCGGCCTTATGCCTGACCGGCGGCCGGCGCGTGGTGCGCGTGCGCGACGCCGACGACCGGCTGGGCGAGGTTTTTCGGCAATTCCTGGCCGACCCGCCGGGCGACGCCCTGGTGGTGGTGGAGGCGGCGGAGCTTGGCCCCCGCTCCAAGCTGCGCGCGGCGTTCGAGGCGGCAAAGAGCGGCGCGGCCCTGCCCTGCTACGTCGAAGACCTGGAAAATCTGGCGAAAGTCGTCCGCGCGGCCCTGGCCGGGCGCGGCTTGAAGGCCGGCGACGACGCCGCGCACGCACTGGCGGCGCTGCTGGGGCCCGACCGGATGCTGTTGCGCGGCGAGGTGGAGAAGTTGGCCCTCTACGTCGGCGAAGCGGGCGCGGTGACGGCCGATGACGTGCTGGCCTGCGGCGCCGAGGCGGCCGCTGTTTCGCTGGACGAGGCGGTCGACGCCTGCCTTGCCGGCAACCAGGCGGCGACCGACCGGGCGCTGGGCCGTCTCGCGGCCGAGGGCGTGGCGCCGGTGCGGGTGCTGCGCGCGCTGGCCAGCCACTTGGCGAAGCTCGCGGCCGTGCATGCGCGGGATGCCGCCCGGGAAGACGCGGAGTCGGCCATGGCGGCCCAGCGCATTTTCTTCAAGCGCCAGTCCGCGTTCCGGGCGCAACTCCGGGTATGGCGCGGGGCACGACTGGCCCGCGCCTTGGCGCGCGCGGTGGAAGCGGAGCTGCGCTGCAAAGAAACCGGCCAGCCCGACCGGCTGCTGTGCGAGCGAACCTTCATGGATCTGGCCGCCGGCGCGCGCGCCATGGGCGCGGCGGCATGACGCGCGGACGCGGTTAGGCGCGCGGCGGCGACTGGCTCATCCGGCGCAGCACCTCGTTCAGCTGGTCGAGCGTCTTGTAGTGGATCACGAGCTCGCCGCCGCGGCGGCGGAACGTGATCGACACCCGCAGCCCCAGCAGGTTGGTCATCTCGCGCTCGATCGCCAGCGTGTCGGCGACTTTCGGTGGCGAGGGCTTGCGGCCGCGTGTGGACTTGCCTGATTGCGCCAGGCGCTCGGTCTGGCGCACGTTGAGGCCCTTCCTGGCCACCTGGTCGGCCAATTGCGACGGGTTGGGCGCGTTCACCAGCGCGCGGGCGTGCCCGGCGCTCAAGGCGCCGGACTGCACCATGTCTTTCACCGGCTGCGGCAGGTTCAACAGGCGCAGCATGTTGGCGATGTGGCTGCGGCTCTTGCCCACGGCCTG
>JBQTIS010000232.1:0-5299 GCA_052387895.1 Rhodospirillales bacterium
TCCAGCGTCGTGCCGGCGGGGCTGGTGACGTCCTCGCGCAGTTTCGACGCCGGCTCGGACGACAGCCGCGCCAATTCGCCCGCGCCCGATACCGTCACGCGCGCCAGGCGCATGGCGAGATCGGCCGGCAGCCCGGCTGCGCGCCCGGCCTCGGCCATGGCCTCGATCAGAAGGAACACATAGGCGGGCCCGCCGCCCGAGACCGCCGTCACCGCGTCGATCAGGCCCTCGTCAGCGACCCAATGCACCTCGCCGACCGCCGCCAGCAGCCGCCCCGCCAGCTCGCGCATTCCCGGCGTGGCATGGCGATTGGCCACCGCCACGGTGACGCCGCGCCCGATGGCGGCCGGCGTGTTGGGCATCGCGCGCACCACGGCCGCGTCCGCCCCCAGGCGCTTGGCGAAGTAGCCCAGGGTCTTGCCCGCGGCGATGCTGAGATAAAGCGGCCGGCCCGGCCTCGCCGCGCCCAGCGCGCCCAGCGCCGCGTCCATGGTCTGCGGCTTCACCGCCAGCACGACGACCTCGGGCGCGAGCGCCGGCGGCAACTCGCGCGCCTCGGCGACGCGCGCGACGTTCGCGGCGCCCGCGAACGCGCGCATCGATTCGCCCGCCGGCTCGATGACGAACACCGGGCGTTCGGGGGCGCCGGCGATCGAACGGTCGAGCCACCCCTTGAGCAGCGCTCCGCCCATCTTGCCGCAACCCAAAAGGAGCAACGGTCCGGTCATGGACCGCAGAATAGACGAGGCGCTAGGCCTCGCCCACCGTGTCGATCATCGCCGAGACCATCGCGTCGGAGGCGGACTTTCCGCCCCAGATCACGAACTGGAAGGCGGGATAGAAGCGGTCGCCCTCGGTCAGCGCGATGTCCACCAGGTCCTCGACTTGCTCGACGCTGGCGCCGCCGGCGCCCCGCAGCAGCAGCGAGTGGCGGAACAGCGCCACGCCCTCGCCGGCGCACAGCTCGAAATGCCCGGCCCACATCGACTCGTTGATCAGCGCCAACAGCTCGGTCACGGAGCGCCGGCGGTTCTCCGGCACCTTGAGGTCCAGCGAGCAGGTGAACTGCAGCGCGCTCAGCTCCGCGTTCCAGGCGAAGAACATGCGATAGTCGCCCCAGCGGCCGGTGATCTGCGCCACCAGTTCTTCCTCGCCGGCGCGCTCGAACGGCCAGTCATGGGCGGTGACGATTTCTTCGACCAGATCGAGAGGGTTGGACTTGGCGGGGCCGCGTTCGACCAGTGCCGTTGTCATCCCATCCCCTCCTCTCGCGGAAACCCGCCCGGGCGATCCCGCGCGCCCGTCGTCTCCCGCCCCCTAGAACGGTTCGAGCCCCTTCATCTGGTGGTCGGGGGCTCGTCCATCCACAATATCGGGTAAGCTGCCGTAAGCGTTTGATTCGCACAAGAGAAAATTGGCCGGGCGGTCCGGATCGGCGGCGCGCCGGGCAAAAACCGCACAGGCCGCGCGTCGCGCGCGCGGCCGCGGCCGGATTGAATCAGCCCGGTGATTTGCTCCTGCGCTTGGACGCGCCGAGCTTGGCTTCCAGCGCCGCGACGCGCTCGGCCAGCGCCTCCTGCTCGGCGCGGGCCTTGGCCGCCATCGCGCGCACCACCTCGAACTCCTCGCGCTTGACCAGGTCCATGCCCGCGAGGATGCGCTCGAACTGCCGGCGCAGCCGCGCTTCCGCCTCCTCGCGCATGCCGGCGAGCGTGCCGAGCGCCCCGCCCGCCACGCGCGCCAGATCGTCGATCAGCCGATGGTCGAATTGCATGGCGAAGCCCTCCCGCGCACGGATCTGCAGCCAACTAGCAAGCGCAATTTTCTCCGTGAACGGAGTATACTTGCTTGATTGCCCACGCCCTGACCAGCCATGTTGGATATACCATGTCCAAGCGCGAGGCCGCTGATCGCGTCAACCGCAAGCCTACTCCCAAACGAGGCGCGGCGAGTCGTCGAAATTCATCGACGCTATTCGGCGCGCTGCGCGGACGCATGATTGCGCCTCCAGGATTCGATTTTACTGCGCCCGCTTTGGACACGGAATTCGATAAACTTGCCGCTGTAGACTGCAAAGACCTATAAGACGCAAACCCTTGATCTGGAGCGGCGAATGATCCTCGTCACCGGCGGCGCCGGGTTCATCGGGTCGAACCTGCTGGCGGGGCTCGAGGCGCGCGGGGCTGCCGAGCTCGCGGTCTGCGACCGCCTCGGCCGCGGCGAGAAGTGGCGCAACATCGCCAAGCGCGAGATCGCCGCGTTCGTTGAGCCCGGCCGGCTTTTGGAATTCCTCGACCGGAACCGCGAACGGGTCGACACCGTGTTCCATCTCGGCGCGGTGTCCTCGACCACCGAAACCGACGCCGACCTGGTGGTCGAATCCAACTTTACCCTGTCGCAGGGCTTATGGGACTGGTGCGCGCGGCACGGCAGGCGGCTGATCTACGCCTCCTCGGCCGCCACTTACGGCGACGGCGCGGCCGGCTTCGACGACGATTTCTCGATCGCGCATTTGGCCGGGCTCAAGCCGCTCAATTCCTACGGCTGGAGCAAGCACGCCTTCGACCGGCGCGTGGCGCGGATCGTCGCGGGCGACGGCGCCAGGCCCCGGCAATGGGCGGGCGTCAAGTTCTTCAACGTCTATGGGCCCAACGAGTACCACAAGGGCGCGATGGCCTCGGTCGCCTGGCACGTCCACCAGCGCATCAAGTCGGGCAGAAAGGCGCGGCTGTTCCGCTCGCACAACCCGAAATACAAGCACGGCGGGCAGCTGCGCGACTTCGTGTGGGTGGGCGACTGCGTCGACGCGCTGCTGTTCCTGTACGACAGCCCTTCCGCGCAGGGCATGTTCAACGTCGGCAGCGGCAAGGCGCGCAGCTTCCTCGACCTGACCCACGCCGTATATAAGGCGTTGGGCAAAAAGCCCGCGATCGAATGGGTCGACACGCCCAAGGAGATCCGCGCCAAGTACCAGTACTTCACCGAAGCCAGGATCGACCGGCTGCGCCAGGCGGGATTCACGAAACCCATGACGTCGCTGGAAAGCGGCGTGGCGAGTTACGTGCGCGACTTCCTGGAAGCGCAAGACCCGTACCGTTGAGCGCGTTGGCGGCGCCCCCCACCCTTTCCCTCCCCCGCTGCGTGCGACATGGGTCGCGCGCGGGGGGAGGGGACTCAACTTCTTATGAGTCCCCCCTCCCACCGCGCGACGCCAGTCGCGCGTGGCGGGAGGGGGTTGGGGGGAGGGAGCCGTTCCGCTCTGGCAGGACCTAGCCGCCATGTTCGCCCTGCCCTTTCCCGCGATCGACCCGGTGGCGCTGGCGATCGGCCCGGTAGCGGTGCGCTGGTACGCGCTGGCCTATATCGCGGGCATCCTTTTGGGCTGGCGCTACGCGATGGTGCTGTGCCGGCGCGAGCCCAATCTCGTCAGCCCGAAGCAGATGGACGATTTCATCCTGTGGCTGACGCTCGGCATCGTGCTGGGCGGGCGGCTGGGCTATGTCCTGTTCTACAACCCGCTCTACTACCTCGAACACCCGGCCCAGGCCTTCGCGCTGTGGCAGGGCGGCATGTCGTTCCACGGCGGCCTGCTCGGCGTGCTGCTGGCGATGTTCCTGTTCGCGCGCAAGGAGAAGCTGGCCTATTTCGCGTTGGCCGACGTGGTGGCGGTATGCGTGCCGTTCGGCCTGTTCTTCGGCCGCCTGGCGAATTTCGTGAACGGCGAGCTGTGGGGCCGCGCGACCGACGTGCCCTGGGCGTTCGTGTTTCCCGGCGGCGGACCGTCGCCGCGCCACCCCAGCCAGCTCTACGAGGCGTCGCTCGAGGGCGTCGTGCTGTTCGCGGTGCTGTGGTGGCTGCTGCGAAGCGGGGCGCGGGCGCAAACCGGGCTGATCAGCGGCGCGTTCCTTCTGGTTTACGGCGCCTCGCGCTTCGCGGTCGAGTTCGTGCGCGAGCCCGACGCGCAACTCGGCTACCTCGCCCTGGGCCTCACCATGGGCCAGTATCTCTGCCTGCCGATGCTGGCCTATGGCGCGTATCTGATCGCCCGCGCCCGCAAGCGATGAGCCTGAAGCAGCGCCTGATCCGCCGCATCGCGGCCGAAGGGCCGATCTCCGTCGCCGAGTACATGGCGCTGTGCCTGTCCGATCCCCGCGAGGGCTACTACACGCGCGACGAGCCCGGCTGCGACCCGTTCGGGTCCAAGGGCGATTTTATAACCGCCCCCGAGATCTCGCAGATGTTCGGCGAGCTTCTGGGCCTGTGGTGCGCCGACGCCTGGAAGCGGCTGCTGGGCGCGCCCGACCCGGTCAACCTGGTCGAGCTCGGGCCCGGCCGCGGCACGCTGATGGCCGACGCGCTGCGCGCCGCGCGCGGCGTGCCGGGGTTCGAAAAAGCGGCGCGCATCCACCTGGTCGAGATCGGCCCGTCGCTGAAGCGCAAGCAGCGCATGGCGCTGGCGGGCATGGACGCGGTTTGGCACGACCGCTTCGACGCCGTGCCCGACGGGCCGTTCCTGCTCTTGGCGAACGAGTTCTTCGACGCGCTGCCGATCCGCCAGTTCGCCGTGACGCCCCAGGGCATCGCCGAGCGGCTGGTCGGATTGAACCGGGCGGGCGACGGGCTTGGCTTCGCCCTCACGCCGGGCCCGAGCTCCTGGGCGAGGCTTCTGCCGCCGGCGCTCACGAACGCGCCGATGGGCAGCGTGGTCGAGCTGTCGCCCGCCTCCCTCGTGCTGGTTCAATCGATTTCAAGGCGAATCGCGGCCCAAGGCGGCGCCGCGCTGATCGTGGACTACGGTCCCGCGCGAAGCGGGCCGGGCGATACGTTGCAGGCGGCGCGGCGGCATGGAAAAGCGGGCGTGCTGGACGAACCGGGCTTGGCCGACCTCACCGCCCATGTCGATTTCCAATCCCTCGCCGGGGCCGCCGAGGAGGCCGGCGCGCGCGCCCAAGGGCCGGTGGCGCAGGGAGAACTCCTGCAACGCCTGGGAATCGCGGAGCGCGCCCGGCGCCTCAAGGAAAATGCCGATTCCCGCCAGCGCGCGGACATCGAGGCGGCGCTGCGACGGTTGATCGCGCCCGAGGAAATGGGCACCTTGTTCAAGGCCTTGGCGCTGGCGCCGCGAGGCGCGGGAACGCCCGCGGGATTCTGAGGCCGGGAAGCGGGAACTGGCGGAACGATGCTGACGCTCGGCAGCCTGAACGGACGCGACGGCCTGCTGCACGCCTTCTTCACGCGCGCGGGCGGCGCGAGCGCGGGCGTCTACGCCAGCAACAACTGCGGCTTCGGCTCGGGCGAC
>JBQTIS010000233.1:0-11497 GCA_052387895.1 Rhodospirillales bacterium
CGCTGGCGAGCTTCCTGCCGGAAGAGCTGCGCGACGACATCGCGGTGCGCTCGGCCTTGGCGGCGCATTTCGCCGCTTGCCTGGAGATGGCGCGCTCGGGCCGCCTGCAATTGCGCCAGGAAAAGACCTTCGGGCCGATCTTCCTGCGCTCGCCCGGGCCGCGCCTGGTTGCCTCGCACCAAGGGCGGGGCGGCGATGTTCCACCCCCGGAAGGCGCGCCGCCCCCCGCGGCGCCCCCCACCGGATCGCCCCCGCTCGCGGCGGATTGATGGAGAAGCATGATGCGCGAAGACACCGAAATCCCCGGGGCCGCCGGAACGGCTATGAACGGGGCGGTCGAAGCGGGCGCGGTGCCGATGCCCATGGTCGATGCCGCCATGGACGCCGAGGCCGACATGGCTGACCGCCGCGACGAGGACGCGCCCGCCGCCGACCCGCCGGCGGGATTGGAGCGCGACGCTGAATTGCGGCTGGTCGAGGCGATTCTGTTCGCAGCGTCCGAGCCGGTGACCGAGGCCGCGGTCGCCCGGCGCATGGGCCGCGACGCGGACGTGGTGGGGCTGCTGCACGAGCTGGCCGAGCGCTACGCCACGCGCGGCGTCAACGTGGTCAAGGTGGGCGAGCGCTGGACGCTGCGCACCGCGCCCGACCTGGCGCCGCGCCTGAAGATCGAGGTGCAGGTGGCGCGCAAGCTGACGCGCGCCGCGGTCGAGACGCTGGCGATCATCGCCTATCACCAGCCCGTCAGCCGCGCCGAGATCGAGGAAATCCGCGGCGTGACCATCAGCCCGACCACGATCGAGATGCTGCTCGAGGCGGGGTGGATCAAGCCGGGCCGCCGGCGCGAGGGCCCGGGCCGTCCCGGCACGTTCATGACCACTGAGCATTTCCTCAGCCATTTCGGGCTCGAGCGGCTGGACGACCTGCCGGGCATCGCCGAGCTGCGCGCGGCGGGGCTGTTGGACGCGCGGCCGGTCAGCGTCAGCCTCGGCAACCGCGAGCGCGACGATGCCGAGCCCGAGGAAGCGGGCGAGACGTCGGAAGAGTTGGCCGATCTGCTGGCCGACGGCGCGGCCGAGCCCGAGGAAAAACCCTCGGCCGAGCAGATCGAACGCATCGCCAAGGATGCGATGGAGAAGTGATCCCCAAAGGGGATCATGCGCGGGCTTGTCCCGCGCATCCACGTCGTCAGGCCCCTGAATTTCTGGCGAGATCCAACTCTGCCTGGGCGGGGTTACCCGGCCGCCGAAGCGCGCGCACTTGAGACTTATGGCGGCGGGAAAGCGCGCCATCCCTCGACTCACACGAATCCGAAGAACCGCGATATTTCCATCGCCTGGCCGCGCAGCATGTCGATGCCGCTCATGGCCTTGCAACCCTTGGCCCGGGCCGCCGCGCGCAAGGGCGTGGGCTCGTCCTTCACCACGACGTCCACCACCGCCATCGACCGGTCGAGCGCGGCGAGATCGACCGGCGGCGGATCGTCCGGCCTCATGCCCAGCGGCGTGCAGTTGACGATCAGGTCGTGGCCGGCCGGATCGGGCTTGCCGGGCGCGGCCTTGCACCGGGGAAACGCGCCGGCGACGGCGGCGACGAGCTGGTCGGCGCGCGCGCGGTCGATGTCGTAAACCGTCAGGCGCCTGGCGCCGGCCTCGGCCAGCGCGCAGCCCACGGCCTTGCCCGCGCCGCCCGCGCCCAGCAACAGCGCGTCGCGCCCCCGGGCCTCTACGCCCATCGCGTCCTTCATGCCGCGAACGCAGCCGCGCCCGTCGAACATGTCGCCGGTCCAGCGCCCGTCCTTCTCGCGCCGCATCGCGTTGACCGCGCCCACCAGCCGGCCCGTGGGCAGCACCGTGTCCATCAGCGCCAGCATCGGGATCTTGTGCGGAATCGTGGCGATCAGGCCGTGGAAGTTCTGCGTCGCCTTGATGCCGGCGAAGGCGGCCTTCAGGTCCTCGGCGGCCACGCGCATCGGCACCAGCACGGCGTCCACGCCGGCGCGCGCGATGATCGGGTTGAATACGCGCGGCGAGCCCACCTGCGCGATCGGATCGCCGATGATGGCGTAGAGCTTGGTGGTGCCGAAGATGACCGATTGCGCCGGATCGACCTTGTTCATGGCCCTGTCGTATGGTGGTGGAAGGGGAGAAACCGATGCCCGCGCAACTGTATCTGACCGAACGCCACCAGGCCATCGCCGAGGCCGCGCGCGCGTTCGCCGACAAGGAGGTCAGGCCGATCGCCGCGCGGCTGGACGAAACCGAGGAGTATCCCGCCGCGCTTTACAAAAAGCTCAGCGCGCTGGGCATGATGGGCGTCACCGTGCCCGAGGCGCTGGGCGGCGCGGGCGCCGACGCGCTCGGCTACGCCGTGGTGATGGAAGAGCTCGCGCGCGGCTATTCCTCGGTCGCCGACCAGTGCGGGCTGGTCGAGTTGGTCGGCACGCTGCTGGCCGAGCACGGCACGAAACAGCAGCAGGACAGGTATCTCCGCCCGCTGCTCAAGGGCGAGCGGGTGTGCGCCTACGCGATCACCGAGGCCGAGGCCGGCTCCGACGTCTCGCGCATCAAGACCGCGGCGACGGCGCTCGACGGCGGAGGCTGGCGGCTCGACGGAGGGAAGCTGTGGATTCACAACGCGCCGGTCGCCGACTTCGCCGCGGTGCTGGCGCGCACGGACAAGGAGGCCGGCCATCGCGGCATGAGCATCTTCCTGGTCGACCGCGATCTTCCCGGCTATTCCGTCGGCCGCAAGGAGCACAAGATGGGCCAGCGCGCGTCCCAGGTCGGCGCGCTGCATTTCGACGGCGTCCGGCTCGGCGCCGACGCCATGCTCGGGCCCGCCGGGCGCGGCTTCCACCTGATGATGAGCGTGCTGGACAAGGGCCGCATCGGCATCGCCGCGCTGGCGGTCGGAATCCTGCAAGCCGCGCTGGAATGCTCGCTTGCCTACGCCCGAGAGCGAATGCAGTTCGGCAAGCCGATCGCCGCGTTCCAGGGCGTGCAGTGGATGATCGCCGACATGGCCAAGGACGCGCACGCGGCGCGGCTGATGGTCCATGCCGCCGCCGCCAAGTTCGACAGCGGGGAAAAGGCGACGCTGGAATGCAGCATGGCGAAGTGCTTCGCCAGCGACGCCGCCGTGCTGCACAGCGCCAACGCGGTGCAGATCCATGGCGGCAGCGGCTATATCAGGGGGATCGAGGTCGAACGGCTGATGCGCGACGCCAAGATCACGCAGATCTACGAGGGCACCAACCAGATCCAGCGCATGATCGTGGCCCGCCAGCTGCTCGGAGAGGCGGCGGGGTAATCCCTGGCCGGCGTCCTGGCCGGGCATGACGCTGTTGAGTAGTGCAGTTTCCTTGCTCGCACTCATGGCTTCCCCTACTTTCTCCTGGTGCTCAAGCTTCAGGACATCAGCCACAGCTTCGGGACCTTGCGCGCGGTCGCGGGCCTGACCCTGAGCGTCGGCCGGGGCGAGGTGGTGTGTCTGCTCGGCCCCTCGGGCTGCGGCAAGTCCACCGTGCTGCGTCTGGCCGCGGGGCTGGAGCGGCTGCAAGCCGGCCGGGTCGCGATCGACGGCAAGACCGTGGCCGGCGACGGCGCCGACGTGCCGCCCGAATCGCGCGGCGTGGGCCTGGTGTTCCAGGACTACGCGCTGTTCCCGCATCTCGACGTGCTCCACAACGTCGCCTTCGGCCTGCGCGGCCCGGCGGCCGGGCGCGAGGCGCGCGCGCGCGAGGTGCTGCGGCGCGTGGGCGTCGAGGACCAGGCCCGGCGGTTTCCGCATGTGCTTTCGGGCGGCCAGCAGCAGCGCGTGGCGCTGGCCCGCGCGCTGGCGCCCGAGCCCGGCGTCATGCTGCTGGACGAGCCGTTCTCGGGCCTCGACGCGCGGCTGCGCGACCAGGTGCGCGATTCCACGCTGCACGTGCTGAAGGAAAGCGGTGCGGCCTGCCTTCTGGTCACGCACGACCCCGACGAGGCGATGTTCATGGCCGACCGCATCGCCGTGATGCGCGACGGCGCGTTGGTGCAGGTGGGCAGTCCCGTGGAGCTGTATTGCCGCCCGGCCGACGCGTTCGTGGCGCGTTTCTTCGGCGAGATCAACAGCATCGCCGCGCGGGTGGAGCGGGGCGCGGCGATGACGCCTTTTGGACCTGTGCCTTCCAAGTTGCCCGAAGGCAGCGCGGCCGAGGTGCTGATCCGGCCCGAGGCGCTGAGGCTGAAGGCCCAGGCCAACGGGGCCGATCCCGCCGCCGCGCGCGTGCTGGCGGCGCGCATGCTCGGCCGCTCGACCCTGGTGCATCTCGAAGTCGGGCGGGACGCCGCCCGGCTGCACCTGCACGCGCGCGTGCCCGGCCGCTTCCTGCCGCGGGAGGGCAGCGCCTGGACCATCGAGCTGGACCTGGAACAGAGCTTCGTTTTTCCGGCGGCTTCGGCTTGAAATTGAGGGAAAATCCCCGCGCCGCGCGGCGTTGCGGGCCGGGGGGCATATCTGCGATGATCGCGGCCCGCGCCGGCGTCCGCCGCCGGTCCGGATGGCGGAAACGGGCATGAGCTTCGGCTTCTTGGAATTGCTGCTGGTCGTGGTCGTGGTGCTGCTGCTGTTCGGCACCGGCAAGCTGACGCGCGCCATGGGCGACCTGGCCAGGGGCGTGAAGGGCTTCCGCGCCGAGATGAAGGACGAGCCCGAGACGCCCCCGCCGCCGCCGCCGGTGCTGCCGCGCGCGCTCGCGCCGCCGGCGGACGCGGGCGGCGACGGCGCCGGCAAGGCGCGCAGCTAAGGCATCGCATGTTCGACATCGGCTGGTCGGAACTGGTGGTGATCGGCGTGGTGGCGATCATCGCCATCGGGCCCAAGGACCTGCCGCTCGCCCTCAAGACGGTGGGGCAGTGGGTGGCCAAGGCGCGCGCGCTGGCGCGCGAGTTCCAGGGCAGCCTGGACGAGATGATCCGCGAGGCCGAGCTCGACAAGGTGAAGCAGGAGGTGCAGAGCGCCGCCAGCAGCTTCGACGTCACCAAGGAAATCGAGGCGTCGAAGGCCGAGGTGGAAAAGGCGCTGGAGATGCCGTCGATCGAGATGGATCCCCTGTCGCCGCCGCCCGCGGAGCCGCCACCCGAGGCCTCGCCGGCGTTGAAGCCCGATGGTGTTGCCGCCGAGGCGGCGCCGCCCGCGCCCGGAGCCGAGGCCGAGGTCAAGCCGGCCGATCCGGCGCCGCCGGCGGCCGAGCCTCAACCGGCGGAACCGCCCCCGGCCAAGACCGCCGCGGGATGAATCCGGCACCCGGATCCCTCACATGACCGACGCCACGGAAACCGAAAAAAAGACCGACGACGGCGATGACACCGCGCCGGGCGACCGGAAGATGCCGCTGCTCGAGCATTTGATAGAATTGCGCAACCGGCTGATGTGGGCCTGTGCGGCGCTGCTGATCGCGTTCCTGGGCTGCTACTACTTCTCGGACAAGATTTACCTGTTCCTTACCCAGCCGCTGGTCCGCGCCTATACCCTGCTCGACGCCATGCGCGGCGCGGGCGGCGACCCGCTGCAGGGAAGGCGCATGATTTTCACCGCGCCGCAGGAGGCTTTCATCACCTATTTGAAGGTCGCGTTCTTCGCCGGCGCCTTCATCTCGTTTCCGATCATCGCCAGCCAGCTCTGGATGTTCGTGGCGCCGGGCCTGTACAAGAACGAGAAGCGCGCGTTCCTGCCGTTCCTGGTCGCCACGCCCGTGCTGTTCTTCATGGGCGGGGCGCTGGTCTATTACGTGGTCGCGCCGTTCGCCTTCACGTTCTTCTTGAGTTTCCAGACCGGCGGCGGCGAGGGGCAGCTGCCGATCGAGCTGGAAACCCGCGTCGGCGAATACCTGGCGCTGATCATGCAGTTCATCTTCGCCTTCGGCCTGTGCTTCCAGCTGCCTGTGCTGCTGACGCTTCTGGTGCGCGTGGGAATCCTGTCGTCGCAGCAGCTCGCCTCGAAGCGGCGCTACGCCATCGTCGGCGCGTTCATCGTCGCCGCGGTGCTCACGCCGCCCGACGTGCTCAGCCAGATCAGCCTCGCGCTGCCGATCGTGGCTCTGTACGAGGTGTCGATCTGGTGCTCGAAGCTGGTGGAGAAGAAGCGCGCGCAACGCGAGGCCGAGGAGGCGGCGCGCGAGGCCGCCGAGGACGCGGCGGGCGGTTAACCGAAGTTTCGAACCGGACTCGATTTTGATTCCAAGCCTCAACCACCCACTACCCGTTGATCGCGCCGTTGCAGCCGCGCAACAACCCCAGGCCATTTGATTTTCCAGCCGCGCCCGCGATTTACGCGCGAATCCTAAGTCCCGTATAAGTCCGCCCCTCGGGGAAGGGTAGTTCGGAGGCCTGGTGCACGACCTTAAAACGGTCCGTGACGATCCCCGTGCGTTCGACGCGGCGCTCCAGCGCCGCGGCCTCCCGCCGCATGCCGATGCGATCCTCGATCTCGACCGGAAGCACCGCGCGCTGATCCAGCGCGTGCAGGAATTGCAGGCCCGGCGCAACGACGCGGCCAAGCGGATCGGCGCGCTGAAAGCGAAGGGCCAAAACGCCGACGATCTCATCGCCGAGACCCAGCGCATCAAGTCGGAATTGCCGCAACTCGAGCAGCAGGAGCGCGAAGCCGCCGCCGCTGTGCAGGCGCCGCTCGATTCCCTGCCCAACATTCCCGCGTCCGACGTGCCGGTGGGCGCCGACCCGAGCGCCAACAAGGAAGTGCGGCGCTGGGGCGAGCCGCGCAAATTCGATTTCCCGGTCAAGGATCACGTGGCGCTCGGCGAGAAGCTCGGCATGGACATTCCCACCGCCGCCCGGATGTCGGGCGCGCGCTTCACGCTTTTGAAAGGCCCGCTCGCGCGGCTGGAGCGGGCGCTCGCCCAGTTCATGCTCGACTTGCACACGCGCGAATACGGCTACACCGAAGTGAGCCCGCCGCTGATGGTGCGCGAAAACGCGGCCTACGGTACAGGCAATCTTCCAAAGTTCAGAGAAGATTTGTTTTCGGCTGAAATGGCAACGTCGAAGACGGAAAACGCGATACGCGATGATTTAGATGCGATTCTTCAGGCGGAATTGGCCAGGCAAAAGACTCAGCCCCCCAATACTGGAAAGGAGTGGCAAGTTTTTATTTCCGGTTCATTCGCCAGTGTTGGCTCAGTCATGGCGAAGGCGGTTACGCAAGGCATCAAGGAAGATCGTTACGTAGAGAATTTCTATCTCATCCCCACGGCAGAAATGTCACTTACCAATATCGTTGCCGACCAGGTTCTCAACGAAGAAAAGCTGCCGCTGCGCTTCACCGCCTTCACGCCCTGTTTCCGCTCGGAAGCCGGCGCGGCGGGCAAGGACACGCACGGCATGCTGCGCCAGCACCAGTTCTACAAGGTCGAACTGGTGTCGGTGACGCATCCCGACAAGTCGGAGGACGAGCACCAGCGCATGACGGCCTGCGCGGAGGAGGTGCTGAAGCGCCTAGGCCTGCCCTATCGCACCGTCGTGCTCTGCACCGGCGACATGGGCTTCGCGGCGCGCAAGACCTACGACATAGAGGTCTGGCTGCCCGGCCAGAACGCCTATCGCGAGATCTCCTCCTGCTCAAATTGCGGCGAGTTCCAGGCCCGGCGCATGAAGGCGCGTTTCAGGCGGAAAGACGGAAAGGGAACCCGCTTCGTTCACACCCTGAACGGCTCCGGCCTGGCGGTGGGCAGGACGCTCATCGCCGTGCTGGAGAATTTCCAGAACAAGGACGGTTCGGTAACGATTCCGAAAGCCCTGGTCCCCAATATGGGCGGGATGGAGGCGCTGACGCCATGACGTTCAGCAAGCCGCTCGACCTCAAAGACGCCCGCATCCTCGTCACCAACGACGACGGCATCCACGCGCCCGGGCTGCACGCGCTCGAGCGCATCGCGCGCGCCTTGAGCGACGACGTGTGGGCGGTGGCGCCGGAAGCCGAGCAGAGCGCCGCCAGCCACTCGCTGACCATCTCCAACCCGCTGCGCATCCGCCACCTGTCGGAGCGGCGCTACGCCGTGGACGGCAGCCCCACGGACTGCGTGCTGCTGGGCATCGAGCAGCTGTTGCGCGACCGCAAGCCCGACCTGGTGCTGTCGGGCGTCAACCGCGGCGGCAACACCGGCGAGGACGTGACCTATTCCGGCACCGTGGCCGGGGCGATGGAGGCGACGCTGTTGGGCAGGCGCGGCATCGCGCTGAGCCAGGAATTCGCCGACGGCCATCCCGTCAAATGGGCCACCGCCGAGCATTTCGCGCCCGACCTGATCCGCAAGCTGGTGTCGATCCCCTGGCCCACCGACACGCTGATGAACGTGAACTTCCCCGACGTGGTCGTGGAATCGGTCAAGGGCGTGCGCGCCGCGCGCCAGGGCCGCCGCAAGCTCGGCTACCGCCTGGAAGAGCGCACCGACCCGCGCGGCCGGCCCTATGTCTGGATCGGCAGCTCGCGCCAGAACCCGTTCTTCGAGGGCGACAACGACATCGTGATGGTCAACGACGGCTACGTCACCGTCACGCCGCTGTTCCTGGACCTGACGCACGAGGCCGCGCTGAAGCGGGTGGCGGAGCTGCTGGCATGATCTCCACGCGCACCATCCGCATGCTGCTGGATTTGCGCGGCGCCGGCATCTGCGACACGCGCGTGCTGTCGGCGATCGAGCGCGTGCCGCGCGAGGAATTCCTGCCGCCGCCGTTCCAGCACCAGGCCTGCGAGAACGTGGCGCTGCCGATCGGCCACGGCCAGACCGTCAGCCAGCCAACGGTGGTCGCGCGCATGACCCAGGCGCTGGAGCTGACGGACCGGCACAAGGTGCTGGAGATCGGCACCGGCTCGGGCTACCAGACCGCCGTTTTGGCGCGGCTGGCGCGGCGCGTCTATACGATCGAGCGCCACCGGCCGCTTCTGGCCGAAGCCGAGCGGCGGCTCGAATCCCTCCGCCTGCGCAACGTCACGACCAGGGCCGGCGACGGCAGCAAGGGCTGGCCCGAACAGGCGCCGTTCGACCGGATCATCGTCACCTGCGCCGCGCCGTTTCCGCCGCATCCCCTGGCGGCGCAGCTCGGGACGGGCGGGGTGATGATGATCCCGGTCGGCGAGCAGAAGCGCGACCAGCGCATCATGCGCATCCGCCGGATGGACGACGGCTTCCATGTCGAGGATCTGTGGACGGTGCGCTTCGTGCCCCTGGTCGCCGCCGCCCCGCCCAGGGAAGCGTTCGCATGACCAGGACAATTCGCCACGGAGACGCAGAGACACGGAAAGGATTCGCAGCGCCTCTGTGCCTGTGTGCCTCCGTGGTCGGTTTCTTCCTTTCCGGCTGCTCGGCGCTGCTGCCGCCGCGCGAGGAGGTGGTCGAGCCGCGCGTGGCGCCCGCCGCGCTGGCGGCCAACCCGGCGCCCGCGCCGCCGGCCGCGGCCGTGGCGCAGGGCTGGACCGAGTACGAGGTGCGCCCGGGCGACACGCTCTACGCCCTGGCGCGCCGACACGGGGTGAGGCCGGCGCAGATCGCCGCCGCCAACAGCCTGCCGGGCGACGCTTCCTTGCGGATCGGACAGACCGTGCGCGTGCCGGCGGAAGCCCGCGCGCCCGCCGTGGCGAGGGATTCCGCGCCGGTTCCCCTGGCGTCCCCGCGCATCGCCGTCGTCAGGGCGGAGTTGGCGCCGCCGCCGCGGCCCGCCGTCGCCGCCGAGACGGTGTCCGCTCAACCCGTGTTCGTTCAAACCGTGGCCGCCACGCAAACGCGGCTGCTGCCCGCGCCGCGCCGCGCGCCCTTGGAAGCGCCGTTGCAGGGCGCGGGCGGCCCCGGCCCGGCGGTGGACGATGGGGTGGAGCTGTCCTCGGGCCCCGCGCTCGAATCCAGCCCCCCGCCCATGGCGCAGCAGGTCGCGTCCGTCGCTCCGGAACCTGCGCTGAAAGAGCCGCCGCACAAAACCGCTTCCGCCCAGCCCGCCCCCCAGCCCGCCGCCGCGAAACCGCCGGCGCGCGTGCCCGATCCGCCGGCGCGCGCGGCTTCCGGCTTCATGCGGCCTTTGGAGGGGCGCATCCTCGTGGGCTACGGCGCGCAGCCCGGGGGCTTGCGCAACGACGGCATCAACATCGCCGCCCCGCGCGGCGCGGCCGTGAAGGCCGCCGACAACGGCGTGGTGGTCTATGCCGGCAACGAGCTGCGCGGCTTCGGCAACCTGCTGCTGGTCAGCCATGCCGGCGGCTGGATGACGGCCTACGCGCATCTGGAATCGATGGCCGTGGCGCGCGGCGACAAGGTCGCGCGCGGCCAGCGCATCGGGGCGGTGGGGATGACGGGCAACGTCACCGCGCCGCAACTGCATTTCGAGATCCGCAAGGGCAAGCAGCCGGTGGATCCCGAGCCGCAACTCGCCGCGGGCGCGCCACAGGCGGCCTTGAGGCCGCCGCCAGTAGGCGCGGCGCGCTAGCGGCGACCCTCGCCCGGGGGACTTACAGATGGGGGCGGGCGAGGGTTTATTTTTCTCCATATGGCTTCCCTAGACTGGATATGGCCAATCCCCGGTCATGGGGGCTCGTTTTCTGGCGCATGCGTTTTCCAGCCGGAGCGCCTTCCTGTTGCGCATTGTCGCTGCGCGCGAGACAATATCCGCGCAAATGACCGACAAATCCGAATCATTGCCGCCATTGGCGCAGCTGAAGGCCGCGAACCGTCCGATCAAGACGATTCACGGCCGCATGGCCCGCAAGTCGGGCAAGGCAGTGGATGTGGAAGCCACCATCTACTCGCCCACCCTGGTTCCTGAAACGGGCACCAATCCCGGCGCATGCTACGTTTGCGTGATCAGCATCCCGCTAATTAGGGAAGAAGATTTTTTTTGTTGCGGGCTGGACGAGCAACAAGCCTTCGAGCTGTCAGAAGCATTTGTAAAGGACATGTTCGCTCACTTTCGAGTTGAGCGAGTTTAAGAGAAGGAACCGAAAGCTGAGGCGGTTGCCAACAGCAGCGCGCCGGATTTGCGAGGAATTACAGTGTCAACCCCGACCATGAAGAAAATTTATTTTCATGGTCCCCCTATGCGAGTGCGTTTCCTGCCCATAGCGTATGGCCCGCATGAACTCGCGAATGGGAGGTTTGACGTCATTCCGTGAATCTTTTTTCACCGCTCTACTTGAACTCGATACTGTCACAGAGCCAGCCGGCGCATCCTGACGATGCCATTATCGCCGCGCGCTCCTTGAACCGGCTGGGTCATTATCAGCCCGCAGGCGGCGTTTACAGCGTTAGGCCGGATGGAGGTCTATTCAATGCCATAAAGTCGTTTCAGCGCCAAGAGGGGCTGCGTAGCGATGGATGGATGCAGCCAGATGGCAAAACGGCTACAGAAATTGGGCGGCAGTTGTTCTTCGATACTCCGATCGTACCGGTTTCTCAGATTCCACCTCATGTGACGCAGCGATGCGATCATTTATACTGGAATGTCGATATCCCGGC
>JBQTIS010000234.1:0-1708 GCA_052387895.1 Rhodospirillales bacterium
CATGACCAGAACTTGCGCGCCCGAAGCGCAGGCCGCGCGCGCGGCGGCGGCGCGGTCGCGCGCGACCCAGGTGGGCGCGCGGGCGGCCAGAAGCAGCGGCTCGTCGCCCACGCCCCCGGCCGCGTCCCTGGCCGGGTCGACGCGATGCGGACCCGCGATCCGCCCGCCATAGCCGCGCGTGAGGAAATGCGCCACCAGGCCGCGGCCCGCGTACCAGCGCTGGACAGCGATGGCCGTCGGCGTCTTGCCGGCGCCGCCCACGACCAGGTAGCCGACGCAGACCACGGGCGCGGGCGCGTGGAACGGCCGCGCCAGCGCCCGCCTTAGCGCGCCCAGGCCGGCATAGGCCAGGCCCGCCGGCTGCAACAGCCGCGAGAGCGCGCTGTCCCGACGCTGCCAGAACTCAGGCGCGCGCACGCCGGTCCGCGAGGGAATGCGCGCCGTCGCCGCCGTTGGCGTGGCGGCGCTCGGCCGCGTCGAGCCAGGGCGCGATTTCGGCCAGCACCGCGTCCAGCACGTGGGCGCGGGCCAATGCCACGGCGCGCCCGGCGGCGGCGGTCTTCCGGCGGCGCGGTTCATCGCCGAGCAAGCGGTCCAGCTCGCGCGCCAGGCCCTCGGCGTCGGCCACCTGCACCAGCCCGCCGGCCGATTTCATCTCCTCGGTCACCGACGCGAAGTTGTGCGTGTGCGGTCCGGCCAGCGCCGCCGCGCCCAGCACCGCCGCCTCGAGCGGGTTGTGCCCGCCATGCGGCACCAGCGACCCGCCGATGAACGCCAGCGGCGCCAGGCGGTAGAACAGCCCCAGCTCGCCCATGGTATCCGCGACATACACCTGCGCCGCCGCCGGGCCTTCGCCCGCGCCGCGCCGCGCGACCACGATCCCCGGGGCCCGCAGCGCGGCGGCGATGGCGGGGCCCCGGTCGGGATGGCGCGGCACGATGACGGTCAAAAGGCCGGGATGCGCCGGGGCGAGTTGCCGGTGCGCCCGGGCGATCAACTCTTCCTCGCCGGGATGGGTGCTGGCGGCGATCCACGCCGGGCGTCCGGCGATCGCGGCCCTGAGCGCCGCCAAGTCGCTTTCGTCCACGGGCAGGGGCGCCGCGGCGAATTTGAGGTTGCCGACGCTGCGCACGGCCGGCGCGCCGAGGGCGGCGAGCCGCTCGCTCTGCCGCTCGTCCTGGCCCAGGCACAAAGCGAAGCTTTGCAGCAGCGGGCGGATCAGGAACGGCGCGCGGCGCCAGCGCCGGAACGAGGCGTCGGACATGCGCGCGTTGATCAGCGCCAGCGTCACGCCGGCTCCGGCGGCCGCGCCGATCAGGTTGGGCCACAGTTCGGATTCGACCCACAGCGCCAGGTCGGGCCGCCAATGCCGGACGAAGCGCCGCGCCCAGCCCGCGTGATCCACCGGCACGTACTGGTGGAAGGCGCGCGGCGGCAGGCGGCGGGCCAGAAGTCTGGCCGACGTCACGGTGCCGGTGGTGACCAGGACGTTCAAGGCCGGCCGCGCGGCCAGCATGCGCTCGATCAGCGCCAGCACCGACACCGCCTCGCCGACCGAGGCGCAATGCACCCAGACGAGCGCGCCCAAGGGGCGCGGGCGCGAGGCCAGGCCGAAGCGTTCGTCCAGCCGCGCGGGGTCTTCCTTGCCCGACGCGCAGCGCTGCTTGAGGTAGTAGCGGATCAGCGGGGCCGCGGCCGTGGCGAGGCC
>JBQTIS010000235.1:0-3920 GCA_052387895.1 Rhodospirillales bacterium
CCGCGCACCAGGTTCGTGTGGCTGATGGGCGCCGACAACCTGTTGCAGATTTCCCGCTGGGAGGACTGGCAACGAATCTTTCGCATTGTTTCCGTTGCGGTTTTCGCCCGCCCGACCTATTGTTTCCGGGCGTTGTCCGGAAAGGCGGCGCGGCGTTTCGCCCATCGGCGCTTGGCCGCATCGGCGGCGGGCCTGCTGGCGCGGAGCGAACCGCCGGCCTGGGCGTTCCTGTTCACGCGACTGAACCCCATCTCGGCCAGCGCGATCCGCGCCGGGCGCACGGGAAAGGCCCGGGGCGGGTGAACGCCAACAACCGACCGCGAGGTGACACATCGTCAAGCGCAACCGGGCCCAGGCCCATCCCAGCGCGCCGCTGCGCGCGCTGGTCGAACGATCCCTGGATGACGACAAGGGCGAAGACGTCGTCGTCATCGATCTCGCCGGAAAATCCGACATCGCCGACTTCATGGTCATCGCCTCGGGCCGCTCGACCCGGCAGGTGGCGGCCATGGCCGAGCACCTGCAGGCGCGCATCAAGCAGGCGGGCTTCGCCAAGCCGTCGCTCGAGGGCCTGCCGCACGCCGATTGGGTGCTGGTCGACGCGGGCGACGTCGTGGTCCACGTGTTCCGGCCCGAGGTCCGCGCCTTCTACAACCTGGAAAAGATGTGGGGCCGCGAACTGCCGGAAGCGGCCAACATGGCGTGATGCCTTAGACGGCATTTCATGCGCCTCGTCATCGCCTGCGTGGGCCGCCTCGGCGGCGGGCCCGCGCTCGGGCTCTATCGCGACTACGCCGGGCGGCTCGCCTGGCCCGTCACGCTGAAAGAAGTCGAGGAGCGCCGCAAGCTGCCGGCGGCCGAACGCCTGCGGCGCGAGGCCGAGCTCCTGTCGGCGGCGATTCCCAAGGGGGCGCGGATCGTGGCGCTGGACGAGCGCGGCAAGGCGATCGCCAGCGCCGAGTTCGCGCGGCTGTTGGGCCGATGGCAGGGCGAAGGCGCCGGCGACGTCGCTTTCGTCATCGGCGGGGCCGACGGCCTCGATCCCGCGTTCAAGAAGCGCGCGCATTGGCTGCTGTCGCTGGGGCCGATGACCTGGCCGCACCTGCTGTGCCGCGCGCTCTTGGCCGAACAGCTCTACCGCGCCCAGTCGATCCTCGCCGGGCATCCCTATCACCGGGAATAGGCGGCAATTGATTTTAAGGCCTGCAAAATGCTCTGTTAGCATGCAGCATGGCGTGGTTTCTGTTTGTTGATGAAAGCGGCCACGACAGGAAGGCGTCGCCATATGAAGTTTTGGCGGGGGTTGCGATTCAGGATCGCGTCCTATGGACCCTCATCAACAAGATCCACGAAACAGAAATCAAACATTTTGGGAGGAGATACAGCGCAGGATCGAACGAATTAAAGGGCACCAAGATACTCAAGAACAAGGTCTTTCAACACGCGCAACTCAATGTTTCCGTCGCTCAGGCCGACATTCAAAATTTTGCCCGTTTTGCTCTCGACCAAGGCGCCTCTGCACAGGTGCAACATCTAAAAGCACTCGCACTTGCGAAGCTTGCATATGTCAAGGACGTCTTTGATCTTTGCATTCATCATGAATGCAAGGCGTTCGCCAGCGTTGTAGAGATCGACGCGCATCCCACATCGACGGATGGCCTTCGAAAGGATTACGCGTTTCTGTTCGAACGATTTTTCTATTGGCTTGAGGACGGAGAGCCAAAAGAACATGGCATTGTGGTTTTTGACGAGCTGGAAAAATCCAAGAGTCATTTGCTTATCGATCAAACCCATCGCTACTTCAAGGAAAGCGCTACCGGACGGCATCGCGCTACCTTGATCGTACCGGAACCCTTTTTTGTACACAGTGAACTTACAACTGGAATCCAAATCGCCGATTTGGTGGCGTATGTAATTTCCTGGGGATTTCGAACGACAAGAATGTCCAAGCGCTCAAGAGAAGAACTCCGCCCCTTCGCGAATCAAGTTGGGCGATTGAGATACAAGACCATGCGCGAAAGGAGAGGGAACCCAAACTTTGAAATTTGGAGCTTCGCTCACATCACCGATCTTCGGACAAATTTGGAGCGAGAGTTCGATGACGAATGAAAATAAAAAAGGCAATGAAACGCTTTCGCGCCCCAAAGCCTCCGTTCTAAAAATAACACGAAATACGCCAACATCAAGAGGGGCCGCAAAATGAGTTATCTCCAAACCGGAAGCCAAACAGGTAGCGAATTAAAGCATTTGCTTGTCAATCTGTGGATTGGCTGGACCGACTCCCGGCATCCCTATTGCCGGAAATAGGCGTAGAACAGGGCTCCGGCTTGCGCCCATTCGCGGCGCGTCCGACGCGCGGAGGAGGAAATTCGGCATGACCACCAAATTCGACGCCATCGTCATCGGCACCGGACAGGCGGGCCCCCCGCTCGCCGAGCGCCTGGCGCAGGCGGGCATGAAGACCGCGATCGTCGAGCGCAAGCTGTTCGGCGGCACCTGCGTCAATGTCGGCTGCGTCCCGACCAAGACCCTGGTGGCCAGCGCGCGGGCCGCCCATGTCGCGCGCCGCGCCGGCGATTTCGGCGTCAAGCTCGCCGGCCGGGTCGCGGTCGACATGGGAAAAGTGAAATCGCGCAAGGACGCGATCGTCGCCCAGAGCAACCGCGGCGTCGGCAACTGGATGAAAACCACGCCGAACGTCGCCGTGTACAAGGGCCATGCGCGCTTCGCCGGCCCCAGGACGGTGCGGGTCAACGGCGCGGCGCTGGAGGCCGAGCGCATCTTCGTCAACGTGGGCGCCCGGGCGCTGGTGCCCGACATGCCGGGCCTCGCGGACGTGCCGTACCTGACCAATTCGAGCATGATGGAGGTGGATTTCCTGCCCAAGCACCTGGTGGTGATCGGCGGCAGCTATATCGGCCTGGAGTTCGCGCAGATGTACCGGCGCTTCGGCAGCGAGGTGACGGTGGTCGAGATGGGCGACCGGCTGATCCGCCGCGACGACCCCGACATTTCCGACGCGGTGAAAAAAATCCTCGAGGCCGAGGGCGTCAAGATCCGCCTGAACGCCAAGTGCCTTGGCGCGGCCAAAAGCGGGCGCGGCGTGGCCGTGGGCCTGGATTGCGCCAGGGGCGCGCGCAAGATCGAGGGCTCGCACCTGCTGCTCGCGGTCGGCCGCGTGCCCAACACCGACGATCTCGGGCTCGACCGGGCCGGCGTCGCGACCGACAGGCGCGGCTTCATCGCCGTGGACGAAACGCTCGCCACCAACGTGCCGGGCATCTGGGCGCTCGGCGACTGCAACGGCCGCGGCGCGTTCACCCACACCTCGTACAACGACTTCGAGATCGTGGCCGCCAACCTGCTCGACGGCGGCGCGCGGAAGGTCGCCGACCGGATTCCCGCCTACGCGCTCTACATCGACCCGCCGCTCGGCCGCGCCGGCATGACCGTGGAGGAGGCGCGGGCGACCGGGCGCGAGATCCTGGCCGGCCGGCTGGACATGGCGAGCGTCGGCCGGGCGCGCGAGCGCGGCGAGACGCTGGGCTTCATGAAAATCCTGGTCGACGCCGAAACCAAGCGGATTCTCGGCGCCGCGATGCTGGGCATCGAGGCCGACGAGGTGGTGCAGGCGATCCTCGGCCTCATGTACGCCGACCAGCCCTACACCACCATCCGCCGCGCCATGTACATTCACCCCACGGTCACGGAGTACCTGCCGACCCTGCTGGAGAACTTGAAGCCGCTGGCGTGACGGGGGCCGGGCGGTTCGCGCATCGCCATGAAACCGGCCCGGCGCGCGTTTCAGCGAGATAGAAGCGAGGGACGCCCCCGCACCCCAACCACGCCCCCCCCGCGGGGGGGGGAGGGGGCTGGATTTTTTTGTGGGTGCCCACCCCACGCCCCATGGGGCGAGCCCA
>JBQTIS010000236.1:0-3470 GCA_052387895.1 Rhodospirillales bacterium
ACTTCTTGATGAAGGCATCGGCCTTTGCGCGATTCTCGGGCGTGAAAGCCCAACTTCCGGGCTCGTGGCCCGAAACCAATTTGACGCTTCCGCTCACCGGTCGATCTCCCCGAACACGATGTCCATCGAGCCGATCACGGCGACGAGGTCGGCGAGCATGTGGCCCTTGCACATGAATTCCGACGCCTGGAGGAAGGCGAAGCCCGGCGCGCGGATCTTGCAGCGGTACGGCTTGTTGGTGCCGTCGGCCACCAGGTATACGCCGAACTCGCCCTTGGGCGCCTCGACGGCGGCATAGGTCTCGCCCGCCGGCACGTGATAGCCCTCGGTGTAGAGCTTGAAGTGGTGGATCAGCGCCTCCATCGAGCGCTTCATCTCGGCGCGCGGCGGCGGCGCCACCTTGCGGTCGTCGGTCATGGCCGGGCCGCCGGGCATCTTCTCGCAGGCCTGGCGGATGATGCGCACGGACTGGCGCATCTCTTCCATGCGCACGAGGTAGCGCGCGTAGCAATCGCCGGTCTTGCCCACGGGAATATCAAAATCCATCTCGGCATAGGCGTCGTAGGGCTGGGTCTTGCGCAGGTCCCAGGCCACGCCCGAGGCGCGCAGCATCGGGCCGGTGAAGCCCCAGTCCTTGGCGTCCTTCTCGCCGACCACGCCGATGTCCACGGTGCGCTGCTTGAAGATGCGGTTCTCGCTCAGCAGCGTTTCCAGGTCGTCCACGACCTTGAGCAGCCGGCCGCAATATTTGTGGATGTCGTCGATCAGGCCCGCGGGCAGGTCCTGGTGCACGCCCCCGGGCCGGAAATAGGCGGCATGCAGCCGCGCGCCCGAGGCGCGCTCGTAGAACTCCATCAGCACCTCGCGCTCCTCGAAGCCCCACAGCGCCGGGGTGATCGCGCCGATGTCGATGGCGAAGGTGGTGACGTTGAGCAGGTGGTTCAGCAGGCGGCCGATCTCGCAATAAAGCACGCGAATGTATTGCGCGCGCGGCGGCACGGCGATGCCCAGCAGCTTCTCGACCGCCAGCGCGAAGGCGTGCTCCTGGTTCATCGGCGCGACGTAGTCCAGCCGGTCGAAGTACGGCACGGCCTGGAGGTAGGTCTTGTACTCGATCAGCTTTTCGGTGCCGCGATGCAGCAGGCCGATATGCGGGTCGGCGCGCTCGACCACCTCGCCGTCCATCTCCAGCACCAGGCGCAGCACGCCGTGGGCCGCAGGGTGCTGCGGCCCGAAAGTCATGGTCAGGTTCTTGATCTGCTGCTCGGCCATCAGGCCTTGCCTTCCGGCTTGGCTGCCGTTGCCGGCGGCGCCGGCGCGTTGGCCTTTTCGTCGCCGGGCAGGATATGGCGCGTCATGCCCTCCCACGGGCTCATGAAGTCGAAGGTGCGGAAGTCCTGCGCCAGCCTCACCTTGTCGTAGACCACGCGCTTCTGCTCGTCGTCGTAGCGCAACTCGACGAAGCCGGTAAGCGGGAAGTCCTTGCGCAAGGGGTGCCCCTCGAACCCATAATCGGTCAGGATGCGGCGCAGATCGGGATGGTCCGAGAACAGGATGCCGTAGAGGTCCCTGGCTTCTAGCTCGAACCAGCCGGCCGAGTTGAAGAAGCAGACCACAGACGGCACGGGCGTCGTCTCGTCGGTCGCGAGCTTGACGCGCGCGCGGCGGTTATGCGCCAGGCTCAAGAGGTGATAGACCACCTCGAACCGCTCGGCGCGCTCGGGGTAATCCACGCCGCAGACATCGACCAGGATCTCGAACCGGCAGCGCGGGTCGTCGCGCAGGAAGGCCAGCGCCGCCGCGATCCGGTCGCGCGCGACGGTCACGGTCAGTTCGCCCCGCGCGGCCTCGGCCTTCAGCGCCACGCCCGGCAGCGACTGCGCGATGTGATCGCCGAGTTCCTTCAGTGTCCCCGTCATGCCTGGTGCTTCGTTGCGGCGCGATCAGCGGGAAATGCTGCCCGTGCGCCGGATCTTCTTCTGCAGCTGCAGGATTCCATAGAGCAGCGCCTCGGCGGTCGGCGGGCAGCCCGGCACGTAGATGTCGACCGGCACGATGCGGTCGCAACCGCGCACCACCGAGTAGGAATAGTGGTAGTAGCCGCCGCCGTTGGCGCAGGAGCCCATCGAGATCACCCAGCGCGGCTCGGCCATCTGATCGTAGACCTTGCGCAGCGCCGGGGCCATCTTGTTGCACAGCGTGCCGGCCACGATCATCACGTCGGACTGGCGCGGGCTGGCGCGCGGCACCACGCCGAAGCGGTCCAGGTCGTAGCGGCTCATATAGGCGTGGATCATCTCGACCGCGCAGCAGGCGAGCCCGAAGGTCATCGGCCACAGACTGCCGGTGCGCGCCCAATTCACCAGCTTGTCGAGCTGGGCGACGACGAAGCCCTTGTCCTGCAGTTCGTCGGTGACGGCCTTCAGCGCCGCGTCCTTCCACGCCAAATCCTGCGGCGGCAACGGCGCCCCGCCGACGGCCAGCGGCGCCCGGGCGGGTTGGATCACTCCCATTCCAGCGCTCCCTTGCGCCATTCGTAGGCGAAGCCCACGGTCAGCACGACGAGGAACAGCATCATCGACCAGAAGCCGTAGACGCCGACGTCGCCCAGCGCGACCGCCCAGGGAAACAGGAACGCCACTTCCAGATCGAAGATGATGAACAGGATCGACACGAGGTAGAAACGCACGTCGAAGCGCCCGCGCGCGTCCTCGAAGGACGGGAAGCCGCATTCATAGGCCGAGAGCTTTTCCGGATCGGGCTTCTGGCGGCCGAGGATCAACGACGCGACCACCGCCGCCCCGGCGATGGCGACCGCGATCCCGAGAAAAATCAGGATCGGCAGGTATTCGCGCAACATCGCGTCCATCGGCAAACTTCCCGCGTTCCGCTTGGGCCCTGGACCGGGCCGGCGGGGTTGTTTTGCGCCGCACAATCGGCGTCTGTCTCCAACTGGCGGGACTATAGTGCCGGGGCGGATGGATGGGAAGGGTTTCCGGCCTGTGCAGGGCCGCGGCGCGGCGGCGCGACAGCCCGGATAAACCCCTGTTGCGGCGCGGAAAACCCCTCGCCGACGGAACTGCGGCGGATGGCTGTTTCGGCTTGGCGAAGTGGCGGGAGCGACGGGACTCGAACCCGCGGCCTCCGGCGTGACAGGCCGGCGCTCTAACCAACTGAGCTACGCCCCCGGAAAAGGCGCATCCGTGTACGCGAAGGGACCCCCATCGTCAAGGCAAGGGGCGGCGGGCGGGATAGACCGGCCGCATCATCCCGGAGGCCCGGAATCCGCCGAGCTGGTGGGCGGTGACGGGATCGAACCGCCGACCCTCTCGGTGTAAACGAGATGCTCTACCGCTGAGCTAACCGCCCGGCGGCGAAAGCTATCACATCGCGAGCCGACTACGCATGGGGCGCGGACCGCCGACGCCGAAGAGCTGCGGCGGGCGGCCGGGGGTGGATACGCCCCGCCC
>JBQTIS010000237.1:0-1820 GCA_052387895.1 Rhodospirillales bacterium
CCTATCTCGACCCGCCCGCGATCAGCGCGCGAAGCACGACGGCGTTGCAGCGTTGTTCGTCGCGCGCGGCGAAAACCAGGGTCACGGTCCGCCTCTTGGCCATTGCGCGCAGGCGCCCGATCTGCGCCTGCGCCGCGGGCGATCTGAGTTCGTCCCGATAGCGCCGCGAAAATTCCCGCCAGCGCTTGGGGTCGTGCCCGAACCAGCGGCGCAGCGCCGCGCTGGGCGCCAGCACCGTCAGCCATTCGTCGATCGCCGCGTCCGCGCGCGCCACGCCGCGCGGCCACAGCCGGTCGATCAGCACGCGGCGGCCGTCGGATTTGGCGGGCGGCGCATAGGCCCGCTTGATCGCGATCATCCCGCCCTTATAGCAAGGATCGGCCGCGCGGATAACGCCCGCAGCGGCGCGCGGCGCCGCGTTGGGGACGGCCCGCGCGGATGCCCGGGACAACCCCCGGATCAAGTCCGGGGGCGGGCATGACGGGAAAAGTCGTGCGTTGGCGCCGCTCAACCCCACCCGTCATGCCCGGGCCGTGCCGAAGGCGCGCGTCCCGGGCATCCACGTCGGCCGTCCCCGATGCGATGGCCCGCGCTTGATCCCGGCTTGATCTCGGCGGCCCGACGACGTGGATGGCCGCGACGAGCGCGGCCATGACGCAAGAAAGGGCGCCGCGCCGCTACGCCCGCTACGTGGCGGCGGCCCGGCCACGGCGAACGCGGAGAAGACTCCTACCTTTCCCGCAGCGCGCTGTAGCGCGCCTTCACGAACGGCTTGACCAAATATTCCAGCACCGTGCGCTTGCCGGTGACGATGTCCACCTGCGCGATCATGCCGGGGATGATCGGCAGCTCGTCGCCCTTGGCGTCCTTCAAGGTGTTCTTCAGCGTCTTGACACGGATCAGGTAGAAGCTGTTGCCGTTCTTGTCCTGGATGGTGTCGGCGCTGATCTGGTCGACCTGGGCGTCGAGCCCGCCATAGACCGTGAAGTCGTAGGCCGTCAGCTTGACCACCGCCTTCTGCCCGGGATGCAGGAACGCCACGTCGCGGGGGCTGACCTGCGCCTCGACCAAGAGGCTGTCCTCGAGCGGCACCACAGAGACGATCTCCTGGCCGGGCTGCAGGATGCCGCCCACGGTGTTCACGTGCAGCTGCTTGACCACGCCCTTGACCGGCGAGCGCACCTCGGTGCGCGTCACGCGGTCGCGCCGGGCGGTCATGCTTTCCTGGATCGAGGCCAGCCGCACCTTGCGGTCGTTCAACTCCTTGATCGCCTCGGTGCGGAAATTGTCGCGCTTCTCGCGCACGCGCTGGTCGACCTCCTGCATCGCGGCGCGCACCTTGGGCAGGCCGGCGAGGCCGGTGGCGATCTGCGCCTGGAGATCGGACACCTGGCGCTCGAGCCGCAAAAGCTCGACCTGCGACACCACGCCGCGCGCGACCAGCGGGGCGGTCATGTCGTATTCGCGCTTGATCAGGCCGTAGCCGTCCTGCGCCGCCTTGAGCTTGCTTTGCATCTCCTGCAGCTCCTGCTCGCGCTGGCGGCGCTGCTGTTGCAGGATCGAAACGGTGGCCTCGAGCTCGGTCTGCCGCGCGCGGTAAAGGTCGTTCTCGCGCTTGACCAAATCGGGCCGCAGGCGCACCAGCTCCGCCGGATAGACCGGCTCGTTGCCGTCGGCTTCGTTTTGCAGCCGCGCCACCGCCGCCAGGCTGCCGAGATAGGTTTCCTCCATCTCGCGGAAGCTGGCGCCGGCCGCCGTGGCGTCGATGCGCATCAGGATCTGGCCGGATTCGACCCGCTGGCCCTCGCGCGCCAGGATTT
>JBQTIS010000238.1:0-3420 GCA_052387895.1 Rhodospirillales bacterium
CGCCCAACCCCGCGCACAAGGCGCTGGCGGAGCTGGAGCGCCGGCTGCCGGGCGAGGTGCTGCTGGTGACGCAGAACATCGACAACCTGCACGAACGCGCCGGCTCGCGCAGCCTGGTGCACATGCACGGCGAGCTGCTGAAGGCGCGCTGCGCCAATTGCGGCGCGGTGCACGAGTGGTTCGAGGATTTGTCGCTCGACGCGCGCTGCCCCGCCTGCGGCGCGGCGCGGGGCATGCGGCCGCATGTCGTGTGGTTCGGCGAGATGCCGCTGGACATGGACCGGGTGTACGCGGCGCTCAGGGGCTGCAAGCGGTTCATTTCCATCGGCACCTCGGGCAACGTGTACCCGGCCGCGGGCTTCGTGGCCGAGGCGCGGCATGTCGCCGGGGCGCAGACCGTGGAATTGAACCTGGAGCCGTCGGAAGGCGCGCCGCTGTTCCACGAGGCGGTGTACGGGCAGGCGGCCGAGGTGGTGCCGGCCTATGTCGCTAAGCTCGCCCAAGGGAAATGACGCCGCGCTGAAGCGCGCGATGGCGGAGGCGCGCGCCTGTGCCCTGTGCGCGGCGCATCTGCCGCTGGGCCCAAGGCCGGTGTTCCGCCTGTCGACGGCGGCGCGGCTTTTGATCGTGGGCCAGGCGCCGGGAACCAAGGTCCACGAGACCGGCATTCCCTGGAACGACCGGTCGGGCGACCGCTTGAGGCAATGGATGGGAATCGAGCGTGCGGCGTTCTACGACGAGGCGCGCGTGGCCATCATGCCGATGGGCTTCTGCTATCCCGGCGCGCTGGCCGGTGGAGGCGACGCGCCGCCCAGGCCGGAATGCGCGCCGCGGTGGCATCCGCGCCTGCTGGCGCTGCTGCCGCGGATCGAGCTGACGCTGCTGGTCGGCGGCTACGCCATCGCCGGCTTCATCGACGCCAACAAGCGCGCCCAAACCATGACCGAAACGGTATGGCGCTTCGCCGACTTCCTGCCGCGTTTCCTGCCCCTGCCGCATCCGAGCTGGCGCACCACGGCCTGGGAGCGGAACAACCGGTGGTTCGCGGACCGCGTGCTGCCGGAGCTGCGCGAGCGGGTGCGCGCGCTGACGGCCTAGAGATACACGCCCTTGTCCAGGATGATCGCCGTGTATTCGCGGTAAGTCATGCCGAGTTCCTGCGCGCGCTGCACGCGCAGGCGCACGATCTCGATCGGCGGCGTTTTCCAGGCCTTGGCGTGCGCCTGACGCCAGCAATAGCCGATCCAGCCCGGGCTATCGAGCGGCGGGCCGTTGTTGTGGCCGAGCCCGAAGGGCGGCGGCGCGGCGGCGTCGAAATCCGGGTCGAACAGGAACGCCGCCAGGGTGGGCAGGTTGCCCGGCTCCAGCGCGAGGCGGCGGCGGCGGCGGTCGTAACGGTCGCCCATGCCCGGATTCTAAGCAAAATCCGGGCCGGACGGAAAGCGCCTCAAAGCCCGGCGGCGCGGCGCAATTCGGCGATGTTCCACTGCCGCATCACGGCCAGCATGGGCTCGGCGCTGGCCACGTTCTGGCCCTCGACTTGCAGCAGCAGGCGGCCCACGACGATCACCGACACTTCGCCCGCCCGGCGCTGGGGATCGTAGGCCACCACGGCGTCCTGGTTGTTGATCTTGACCTTGCGCACGGTCGCCGGCACGCCCGCCGGCAATTGCGGGGCGAACAGTGGCTGCATCGACTGCACCGCGTCGGAATCGATGACGATGCGCGCGTTCATCTGCCCAGGCGCCGCCTGCGGCGCGGCGCCGGCCGTCTGGCGATACTCGCGCAGCGTCGCGACGCTGGCGCCGAGCGCGGCGACGCGTTGCGGGTCCTGCGGCTCCACCGCCCTGCCCCGCGGCGCCGGCGGCAGGGGGGGCGCGTAGACTTGGCCCAACTGGCGCGCGATCGACACGGAAGCCGCGTCCAGCTCGTCCAGCGCCCGCAGCAGCTTGCCGTCGCGCCAGTACTGGCGCGCCGCGTCGATATACGCCAGGGCCACGGGCTGGGCCGCGGGCTGCGCGGCTTGCGGCGCGGGCGCCCCTTGCGGAACCGGCGCCGGCCGGTATTGGGCCGACGGCAATTGCGGCGTCTGCGCGCCGGCGGGCAGCGCCACGACAAGGGCAAAAGCGGCGATCAGAAAGCGCGGCATGGCTTGCAGACTCCCCTCCGCTGGTGTTCCGTCCCCCGATGTTCGCCGGAAATGCGGCGAAAATCGGGAGCTCAATCCGCGGCCGCCGCTTCGATCGCTTCCATGTCGGCGTCGCTGAGGCCGAAATGGTGGCCGATCTCGTGGATCATGACGTGGCGCACGAGATGCGGCAGGTCCTCGCCGTTCTCGGCCCAATAGTCGATCAGCGGCCGGCGGTAGAGAAAGATCATATCGGGCCCATGCGGCAGGTCGGCGGAGCTTTTGCGGTCGATCGACACGCCGCGATAGAGCCCCATCAGGTCGAACGGGCTTTCCAGCTCCATCTCCTTCTCGGTTTCCTCGTCCGGGAAATCCTCGACCCGCACGATCACGTCGCCGATGTTCCGGCGGAATTTTTCCGGCAGCGAGGCGAGCGCCCATTGCGCCAGCGCCTCGAAATCCTCGAGCGTCGGCGGCGTGGACCAGGGCGCCGGCGGCCCGGCCATTTTCGAACGGGCCATGCCCGCTACTTCGCCTGCATGCGCATGGCGCCGTCGAGCCGCACCACCTCGCCGTTCAGCTGCACGTTCTCGATGAAGTGCATCACCAGGCGCGCGTATTCGTGCGGATGGCCGAAGCGGTTGGGAAACGGCACGGTCGCGGCCAGGCTTTCCTGGATCGGCTTGGGCATATTGAGCAAGAGCGGCGTGCCGATCAGGCCGGGCGCGATGGACATGACGCGGATGCCTACCCGCGCGAACTCGCGCGCCGCCGGCAGGGTCAGCGCCACCACCCCGCCCTTGGAGGCGGCATAGGCGGACTGGCCGATCTGGCCCTCGTAGGCCGCGACCGAGGCGGTCATCACGACGATGCCGCGCTCGCCGTCCTCGAGCGCTGGCAGACCCGCCATGCCCGCGGCCGCCACGCGCATGACGTTGAACGTGCCGATCAGGTTGACGCGGACGACGCGCTCGAAGTCCGACAGCGCCATTGGTCCTTCCTTGCCGACGATGCGCGCCGCCGGCGCGATGCCGGCGCAGCACACCGCCACGCGCGCGGCCCCGTGCCGGGCGGCGGCCTTGGCGAGCGCGCCCTCGACGCTTCCGGCGTCGCCCACGTCGCAGGCCAGGCCCAGGCCGCCGAACTCGGCCGCGACCCTGGCCGCCGCGTCGGCCTGCACGTCCAGCACCGCCACCGTGGCCCCGGCTTTTGCCAGCTGCCGCGCGGTCTCGGCCCCCAGGCCCGAACCGCCGCCGGAAACCACCGCCGCATGACCCTTGACGTTCATCGAC
>JBQTIS010000239.1:0-5489 GCA_052387895.1 Rhodospirillales bacterium
GGCTGACGCCCAAGCGCGTCGCCAGCGCCACTTCGTTCAGCTTTGCTCCCGCGTCGATCTCGCCGGCCAGGATCATGCGCACCAGCGCGTCCTGCACCAGCGCGCCCAGCGACTTGGACTGCACCAACTCTATGGCGCTCAAGGCGCGCGCGGCTTCGCCGGTCGTGGCGGGCGGCATCGGTGCGCCTCTCAGGTTCCGGTAAACGCGGGCTTCCGCTTTTCCATGAAAGCGCGGCGGCCCTCGATATAGTCGTTGCTGGCGAAGCACCGCTTCACCATCTCGTCGCAGCGCTTCAGGTCGCGCTGGTCCGGGTCTTTCTGCGCCTCGCCGACGATGAACTTGATTGACGCCACGGTCAACGGCGCATTGGCGGCGATGGCGGCGGCGAAATCCTTCACGTGGGCCTCCAGCTCCGCCTCGGGCAGCACGCGGTTCACCAGGCCCATGGGCAGGGCTTCGGCGGCGCCGTACTGCCGCGCCGACATGAAGATTTCCTTGGTGAACGACGGGCCGACGATGTCGACGAAGCGCTTGACGCCGCCGAACTCGTAGCCCAGGCCGAGCTTGGCCGCAGGCAGGGCGAAGCGCGAATCGTCGGAGCAGATGCGCATGTCGCAACTGACCGCCAGGCCCAGGCCGCCGCCGATGCAGTAGCCGCGGATCATGGCGATGGTCGGCTTGGGGAATTCGTGAATGCCGCCATAGATGCGCTGAACCGCTTGGTTGTAGGCGGCGACCGCTTCTTGGGTGGCGCGCTCGCTTTCGAATTTCGAGATGTCGGCGCCCGAAACGAAGGCCTTGCCGCCGGCGCCGGCCAGCACCACCACCCGGATCCGCGGGTCGTTCTTGAAGCGGTCGAGAATGCGCTCGGCCGCCTGCCACATCTCCAGCGACACGGCGTTGTGACGCTCGGGGTTGTTGAAGATCATATAGCCGACATCGCCGTCGGTCTTGGCCAGCATCTTGTCGGTTTTCGGTCCGGCAGTGTCCATGGCTGTGTCCTTGGTTCGTGCTTACACGGCGCCGGCGCGGCGCAAATCCGCGATCTCGGCGGCGCCGAAGCCGAACTCCTTCAGCACCTCGTCGGTGTGCTCGCCGAGACCCGGCGGCAGGGTGGTCGCGCGGGTGGGCGTGCGCGACAGGGTGATGGGCTGGCCGACGAAGCGGCGCTCGGCGCCGTCGGGCAGGGAAATGCCCTGCGCCATGCCCAGGTGCTTCACCTGCGGATCCGCGAACGCCAGGTCGATGGAATAGATCGGGCCGGAAGGCACGCCCGCGTCGTTCAGCAGTTCCACCCATTCGGCGCTGGTCTGGGCCTGAGTGTAGCGCGCGATCTCTGCGTTGAGCGCGTCGCGGTTGGCTGAACGCAGCGTGCCGGTCGCGTAGTCCGGGTTCTGCAGCAGCGGCTCGGCGCCGAGCGCCCGGCATAGCCGCTCCCAGATCGCTTGGCCCGTGGTGGCGATATTGATATAGCCATCCTTGGTCTTGAACACGCCCGTGGGGATCGAAGTGGGATGATTGTTGCCCGCCTGCTTGGGGACTTCGCCTTTCTGCAGCCAGCGCGCGGCCTGAAAATCGAGCATGAACTATTGCGCCTGCAGCAGCGATGTCTGCACCCACTGGCCCTGGCCCGAGGTTTCGCGCTCCAGCAGCGCGACCAGGATGCCTAGAGCGCAGAACAGCCCGGCGGTCAGGTCCGCGACCGGGATGCCGACGCGCATCGGCCCGCGGCCCGGCTCGCCGGTGATCGACATCAGCCCGCCCATTCCCTGGGCAATCTGATCGAACCCGGGCCGGTCGCGGTAGGGCCCGTCTTGGCCGAAGCCCGAGATGCTGCCGTACACCAGCCGCGGGTTGATCTTGGCGAGGTTCGCGTAGTCGATGCCCAGCCGCGCCTTCACGTCCGGCCGGAAATTTTCGACCACCACGTCGGCCTTCTCGACCAGGCGCCGGAACGCGGCCAAGCCGGGGTCGGACTTCAGGTTCAGCGTCATGCTGCGCTTGTTGCGGTGCAGGTTCTGAAAATCCGGCCCCTGGCGCGGTCCGCCCATGGCTTCGGCCTCGTGCATAGCCTCGGGCGTTTCGATCTTGACGACATTGGCGCCCCAGTCCGCGAGCTGGCGCACGCAGGTGGGCCCCGACCGCACGCGCGTCAGGTCGAGCACGGTGAAACGTTCAAGGGCCTTCGAGGCCCTGGGAAACGGCATTAAGGCGACTCCCCGGCGGGCAGATCTTCTGGTTCTTGGCGCGGACCCTGCCGCGCGTTTTGAACGATTGGCTAGAATCTGTCTATTGTCTACAAAAAACCGAAGTCGCCCCCGGTAATGCGGTGTCTGCTATCTGGGCCGTGGGCAGACCGCGTCATTGACCCGATGGCGAAGGCCAAGAACAATGCCTGTAAAACCAATGGCGAAACCAATGCGTCGGTCCCAGGTGCGGGCCGGCTGCGCCGAAGCGGAGGGGAAATGGCCGAAAAATCGAAGACTTACCAGGACGGCTTGGCCGTGCGCACGGCGGTTCTGGGCAAAGCCCATGTCGAGCGCGCGACAAGCCGGATGACCAAGTTCGACGAGGATTTCCAGGACCTGATCACCCGGTATTGCTGGGGCGAGGTGTGGACGCGCCCGGGCCTGGAGCGCAAGACCCGCAGCCTGTTGAACTTGGCGATGCTGGCATCGCTCGGTCGCGAGGAGGAGTTCAAGCTGCATCTGCGCGCCAGCCGCAACACCGGTGTCAGCCGCGACGAGGTGAAGGAGGTGCTGCTGCAAGTGGCGATCTACGCCGGCGTTCCGGCGGCCAACTCGGCTTTCCGCATGGCGCGGGAGATATTCCAGGAAATGGACAAGGAGCCGCAGAGGTGAGCCGAACCGACCCCAAGCCCTACGCGCGCTATAAAAAGGGCACGCAGCCGGAATACGACTTTCCGGACTACCGCAGCACGGCGAAACGCCATCCCAAACGCAAGCTGACGCGTTTCGAGCATACGCTCAGCGAAGTCACCGGACCGACATTTTCCGGCGGCTGGGCCGGACCGAACATCACCGATCTGACGCGCCAGCACAAAGGCGCGCCGCTGGGCGAACGCATCATCGTCGCCGGCCGGGTGCTTGACGAGGGCGGCAGGCCCGTGCCCGGCACGCTGGTCGAGCTGTGGCAGGCCAATGCCGCCGGCCGGTACCGGCACGAGGTCGACCAGCACGACGCGCCGATCGATCCGAATTTCACCGGCGCCGGCCAGGCGATCACCGACAGGGATGGCGCGTGGCGGTTTCTCACCATCACGCCGGGGCACTACCCCTGGCGCAACGACCGCAACGCCTGGCGCGCGGCGCATCTGCATTTCGGCGTGTTCGGCCCAGCCTTCGCCACGCGCATCGTGACGCAGATGTATTTTCCCGGCGACTACCTGCTGGAACAGGATCCGCTATTCCAGGCGATCCCGGACGCCAAGGCCCGCGAATGCTTGATCGCCGCCTACGATCCCAATCTCAGCCAGGAGGAATTCGCGCTCGGCTTCCGCTGGGACATCGTGCTGCGCGGCCAAGCGGCCACGCCGGCGGAGCGTTGAAATGAAGCTGATTCCCACCGGTTCGCAGACCGTCGGGCCTTATTTCGCCGTGGGCCTGGCCCGCCCAGAATGGAGCGACTTGACGCGCTACGGCGCGTCGGGAGAGAAAATCCGGATCGCGGGCCGGGTGCTGGACGGCGACGGCGCGCCGATCAACGACGCGATGCTGGAAATTTGGCAGGCCAACGCCGCCGGGAAATACAATCACCCCGACGACACCCAGGACAAGAAGGCCGACCCGAAATTCCTGGGTTTCGGCCGAGCCTGCACGGATAACGAAGGGCGCTATCGCATCACCACCGTCAAGCCGGGCCCGGTTCCCGGGCGCGGCAACACTTTGCAGGCGCCGCACATCAACGTGGCGGTGTTCGCGCGCGGCGTATTGAAGCAACTGGTTACGCGCATCTATTTCGCCGACGAGGCTCAAGCCAACGACGCCGACCCGGTGCTGGGGGCGATTTCCGACAAAAAAGCAAGAGCGACATTGCTGGCTAGGCCAGGCAGGGGCAAGAACGATATTGCGATCTATCGCTTCGACGTGATCCTGCAGGGCAAGGGCGAAACCGCCTTCTTCGATATCTAGCCGCGCATGGCGACCAACCCCGCCGACGGCACCGTTCTTGGGACGCTCTACGGCAGCGATGCGATGCGCGCCGTGTTCGCGGAGCGGCAGTGGCTGCAATACATGCTGGATGTAGAGGTGGCCTTGGCGCGCGCCCAGGCACGGCTCGGCATCGTGCCTGATTCGGCGGCCAGGGCGATTGCCGCGGCCGCGCGCGCGAACAAATTCGACCTGAAAGAACTGGCTGCCGGCACGCGCGTGACCGGCTATCCGGTCGTGGCGCTAATCCGGGGGCTGGCGCGCGCCGCGGGGCCCAGGGCCGGCGGCTACGTGCACTGGGGCGCGACCACCCAGGACATCATGGATACGGCCCTGGTGCTGCAAATCCGCGCCGGGCTTGCGATCATCGAGCGCGGCGTGGCGCGGGTCGGCCGCGCGCTCACCGCTCGCGCCGTGAAGCACCGGCGCGACGTCATGGCCGGGCGCACCCATCTGCAGCACGCGTTGCCCGTCACCTTCGGCTACAAATGCGCGGTTTGGGCGGCGCCGCTGATCGCCGACGCCGAACGGCTAAAGGCGTTGCGCGTCCGCGTGCTGAACGTCCAGTTCGCGGGGGCGGCCGGGACTCTCGCGTCGCTCGGCAAGGACGGCCGTGCCGTGACCGAGGGCCTGGCGCGCGAGCTTGCGCTCGCCGTACCGGACGCGCCCTGGCACGTCGCGCGGGGTGCGCTGGCCGAAACCGCCGCCGTGCTCGGCATCGTGAGCGGCAATCTGGCGAAGTTCGCCGCCGACATCGCGCTTCTGATGCAGACGGAAGTGGGCGAGATATTCGAGCCGCACACGCCGGGCCGCGGCGGCTCGTCGACCATGCCGCAGAAGCGCAACCCGATCGCCAGCGAGTACGTACTGGCGGCAGCGCGCGGCGTGCACGCCCTGGCGCCGCTGATGCTGGGCGCGATGGCGCAGGATCACGAGCGCGGCACCGGTCCCTGGCAGGCCGAGGCCCTGGCGCTACCGCAGATTTTCGTGCTGACCGGCGGCGCGCTGGAACATGCCGCCGCGATCGCCGAGGGCATGACCGTGGATATCGCGCGCATGCGGCGCAACCTCGACTTGACCCACGGGCTGATCATGGCCGAAGCGGTCATGATGGCGTTGGCGCCGCGCATCGGGCGGGACGCCGCGCACGACGCGGTGGAACATGCCTGCGCCCGCGCTCTGGACCAGGGCGTCACCTTGGCGGAGGCGCTCGGCCGCGAACCGGCGCTCAAGGGCAAACTCGATACGCGGAGCCTGACCCTGCTGACCGTCCATAAAACCTATCTAGTCGAGGACGCCGCGGTCGTTAGCCGGGTAGC
>JBQTIS010000240.1:0-3562 GCA_052387895.1 Rhodospirillales bacterium
GCACAAGGCGGGCTTGCACGCCGCCGCGGTGGAGAAGGATCCGGCCTCTTACGAGCACGTTCCGCCCGAGGCGGTGGGCAACCGGCGCAACGTGCTGGTCTCGGACCAGGCCGGCCGCGCCAACATGCTCGCGCGCCTGCGCGATCTCGGCATCGAGGCCGCGGCGGGCGACGAGCGCCTCAAGCGCCTGCTCGACGACGTGAAAGCGAAGGAATACCAGGGCTACGCCTTCGACGACGTGCCGGCCAGCTTCGAGCTGTTGGCGCGGCGCGCCTTCGGCGCGGTGCCGCAGTACTTCGCGCTCGACCGCTTCCAGATCCAGGTCGAGCACCGCCACAACGCCAGGGGCGAGCTGGTCACGGTGTCGCAGGCCACGATCAAGATCGACGTCGGCGACCAGCGGCTGATGATGGTGGCCGAGGGCAACGGCCCGGTCGACGCGCTCGACGCCGCCTTGCGCAAGGCGCTCGAGCCGCGCTACCCCACCCTCGCCCGGATGCGGCTGATGGACTACAAGGTGCGCATCCTCACCCCCCAGGACGGCACCAAGGCGGTGACGCGCGTGATGATCGAAAGCCGCGACGACGAGGGCCGCCACTGGGCCACGGTCGGCGTGTCGCCCAACATCATGGACGCCTCGTTCATGGCGCTCGAGGACGCCATCACCTACAAGCTGCTGCGCGACGGCGCCAAGGCCTGAGGCGAATTTGCGACGGCCTCGCGCTGGGCAACGCGCGTCGACGTGGATGGGACTCGATGTGACTCACCTCCCAATCGTCATGCCCGGGCCAATCGTCATGCCCGCCCCCGGACTTGATCCGGGGGTTGTCCCGGGCATCCACGTCGTCGGGTCGCTGAAACTGTTCCGGGGACAAGCGCGAACGTCGGCGTTCGGCGCGGCCGACGTGGATGGCCGCAACAAGCGCGGCCATGACGGGTTGGAGTTTCACGGCGCCCTATTCCCCGCACGGGCGGCGGCGTGAAGGGTAGGGGCGGCGGCGCGATGGCGGGCAGCGACAGACGCAAGCGGATGGCGCAGGCGGCCCAGGGGCCGGCGGCCCAGGGGCCGGCCTGCATCCTGGTCAATCCGCAACTGGCCGTGAATATCGGCACGGCCGCCCGCGCGATGCTGAACTGCGCCCTCGGCGATCTGCGCCTGGTGGCGCCGCGCGACGGCTGGCCCAACGACAAGGCGGTGGCCGCGGCCGCGGGCGCGGACTTACTGTTGCACGCGGCCAAGCTCTACGGCTCGACCGGGCGCGCGGTCGGCGACCTCAACTACATCCTCGCCGCCACGGCGCGCGAACGCTACATGGCCAAGCCCGTGCTGACCCCGCGCGAGGCGGCGAAAGAGCTGCGCGCCCGGACCGCGGCGGGGCAGAAATGCGGCTTGCTGTTCGGGCCCGAGCGCATGGGGCTGGTGAACGACGACCTGGCGCTGGCCGACGCGCTGGTGCGCATCCCGCTCAACCCCGGCTTCTCGTCGATGAACCTGGCGCAGTCCGTGATGATCCTGGCCTATGAATGGTTCCAGGCCGGCGACCCCACGCCGGGGCGCGAGGAGCGTTACGGCCAGTCGCGGCCCGCCGACAAGGACAAGCTGCAGAATTTCTTCGCCATGCTGGAGCAGGAGCTGGACGAAAGCGGCTTTTTGCGCGTGGCCGAAAAGCGCCCCAGCATGGTGCGCAACATCCGCAACATGTTCCAGCGCGCGGGGCTGACCGAGCAGGAGCTGCGAACGCTGCACGGCATGGTCGCCTGCCTGGTGCAATGGCGCAATCTGCCGGGCGAGACGGCCGAGCCCGTGCGCCACCGCCGGGTCAGGAAAAAGCCGGCGAAGCCCGCGTAACCGGCTGATGCAAAGCGGCTTTTGCGCGTTTGACTTGCCCCCACCCTTCCTTTAGAACCCCGCGACTTCCCGAGAATGCGGGCTTTCCTCGAGAGGTTGGCCACGTCCGCCGGATGACCGGCCGGAACTATCGGGACATGAACAGGAAACACGCGAAGGGACCGCCATGACCAAACGCGCCGAGTCGAAATACAAGATCAACCGCCGCTTCCAGCAGAACCTGTGGGGCCGGCCCAAGAGCCCGGTCAACCGGCGCGAATACGGCCCCCGCCCGCACGGCCAGCGCCGCAAGAAGCCGACCGATTTCGGCACCCAGCTGATGGCCAAGCAGAAGCTCAGGGGCTATTACGGCAGCATCGGCGAGCGCCAGTTCCGCCGGCTGTACCAAGAGGCGGTGCGCCGGCGCGGCAGCAACTCCGACATCCTGATCGGGCTTCTGGAACGCCGCCTGGAAACCGTGGTCTATCGCGCCAAGTTCGTGCCCACGGTGTTCGCCGCGCGCCAGTTCGTCAACCACGGCCACGTCAACGTCAACGGCAAGCGGGTCAATATCGGCTCGTACCAGCTGAAAGAGGGCGACGTGGTCGAGGTGCGCGAGAAGGCCAAGAAGCTGGGCCTGGTGCTCGAGGCCGCGCAATCGACCGAGCGCGACGTGCCCGAGTACATCGAGGCCGACCACGCCAAGATGACCGCCAAGCTGGTGCGCGTGCCGGTGCTCTCGGACGTGCCCTACCCGGTGCAGATGGAGCCGCACCTCGTCATCGAGTTCTACTCGCGCTGATCCCCTTTTCCCTCTCCCACCAATGGCGGGAGAGGGTGGTCCGCGCGCAGCGCGGGCGCGACGAGACGAGAAACGCACGCGCGAGCTTGAGGCGTCGGGCTATCGCGTGCTGCGGTTCTGGAACAACGACGCGTTGGCGAACGCCGAGGGCGTGCTGACCGTGATCCTGCGGCGGTTGCAGGACGGCGCGGCGTAAGCCCGTGCCCTCACCCTCCCGTTGCTTCGCAACGGGCCCCTCCCTCGCCCGCTAGCGCGGGCGAGGGGTTTCACGCCCCTCTCCCGACCTTTGGGGCGGGAGAGGGTGGTCCGCGCGCCGCGCGGACCGGGTGAGGGCAGTGTGACCCGGCTCGCTTCCGGGCCGGCGCGGCCTGGGGTATAGTCGATCCGTTGCGTGTGCTGGCCGAAAGGGGTTCAGCCACAATGCGATATCGCACGCTCGCGGCCGCGTTGGCCGCGCTGGCGCTGCTGGCCGCCGGCGCCGCCCGGGCGCAGGCGCCCGAGAAGCGCGTGGCGCTGGTGATCGGCAACGCTTCCTACAAGGAAGCCCCGCTCAAGAACCCGGTCAACGACGCCCGCGCGATGGCGGCGCGCCTCAGGCAACTCGGTTTCGAGGTGATCGCGCGCGAGAACGCCACCCGCGCGGCGATGGGGTCCGCGGTCAACGAGTTCACCTCCAGGCTTTCGCCCGGGTCGGCCGCGTTGATCTTCTTCGCCGGCCACGGCATCCAGGCGCGCGGGCGCAACTACCTGATCCCGGTCGATGCCGACCTGAATTCGGAGATCGACCTCGGGTTCCAGGCCGTGGATATCGGCCTGCTGACGGCGGAGCTCGACCAGGCCCGCGCGCGCGTCAGCTTCGTGATCCTCGACGCGTGCCGCAACAACCCGTTCGAGCGCAAGCTGCGCGGGGCCGTGCCCGGCCTGGCGGCGGT
>JBQTIS010000241.1:0-3176 GCA_052387895.1 Rhodospirillales bacterium
GGGGGAGGGGGCGCGTCGCGGCCCATCGCCCGCGGGCCGAAGCCCTTCGGCAGGCGAAGGCCCGGAGCTGGTGAGAGGGATTCAACTTGGCCGGAACTTGCGCTAGACGGCTACCGAGCGTCCTTCACCAGCCGCGCGCGCACGACGCGGCTCTGCTCGCCGTCGCTAAGCCGCGTATAGACCATCTGCATGCCCGTGCCCTGCAACGTGCGGTCCCATTTCTGCATCTCGTATCGGCCGTCCGGCTGCGTGGTGACCGCGTAGACCGTGAGCGTGCTGCGATGGAGCCGCGCCCACATGAAGTCGTTGCCCGCGACCGGGTTGCCTTGCGCCGCCGCCTCGAACACGTTCGGCTTGGGGGTCGGGTTGAACACCACGGTGGTGGTCTTGACCTTGGGCTGGCCGCTGACGCTGCCCGGCGCGGTCGTGCTCCAGGAGACCGAGAACGCGCCGCCGCCGGCCGGCCGGATTTGCAGCTTGGTGTCGCGGAAGGTCGCCTTGCCGCCCGGCGCCTCGTTCGATTCGGCCACCGCCGCGCCCGAGAACGAGCCGAAGAAAGCCTCGATCGGCAGGGTCTTGGGCGCCAATTGGGGCTGGGTCTGGGCGAACGAGGGGGCGGCGGCGAGCGCCAGGACGGCGACGATGAAAGCGCGCGGCAGCATGGGCGTTTCTCCGGTTGTTCGGCGCGGCGACATTACGGCCACGCGGCCTCGGGCGGAAGCGACATCAGGACCGCCTCCGCGTTGCCGCCGGTCATCAGGCCGAACTTGGTGCCGCGATCGTAGAGCAGGTTGAATTCGACATAGCGCCCGCGGCGCACGAGCTGGTGCCGGCGCTCCGCCTCGGTCCAGGCCTCGGCCATGCGCCGGCGCACCAGCCGCGGATAGACGCCGAGGAACGCCAGTCCCACGTCGCGCGTGAAGGCCAGGTCGCGCTCGAAGTCGCCGCTGTCGTGGTTGTCGTAGAAAATGCCGCCGACGCCGCGCGCCTCGCCCCTGTGCTTCAGGAAGAAATACTCGTCGCACCACTTCTTGAAGCGCCGGTGATAGTCGGGGCCGTGCTTGTCGCAGGCCGATTTCATCGCCGCGTGGAAGTCGCGCGTGTCTTGGTCCACCGGAACCATCGGCGTAAGGTCCGCCCCGCCGCCGAACCAAGCCTTGGTCGTGACGATGTGCCGCGTGTTCATGTGCGCCGCCGGCACCCTAGGCGAGCGCGGATGCGCCACCAGCGAAATGCCGCAGGCCCAGAAGCGCGGATCCTCGGCCGCGCCCGGTATCTGGGCGCGGAATTCGGGGCTGAACTCGCCGTGCACGGCGGATACGTTCACGCCCAGTTTCTCGAACACGCGGCCGCGCAGGATCGCCGTCACGCCGCCACCGCCGTCCTTTGCCGGGCGCCGCCAATCCCGGCGCTCGAAACGACCCGCCGGTCTGCCCGCGGCGAGCGCCGGCGCCGCCTGCGCCAGCTCGTCCTCCTGCTTTTCGCATTCCGCCGCGATACGGTCGCGCAGCTCCTCGAACCCGGCTTGCGCGCGGGCGCGCGTTTCGGGCGTCGAGGCGGGGCAGGCTGGGCCAGTCACGCGATCTGCCCGGGATACTGCCCGGTCTGGCGCAGCGCCTCGCCCAAGACGATGCCGGCCGCAACCGCGACGTTGAGCGAGCGCATGCCCGCGCGCATCGCCACGCGCACGGACGCGGCGGCGGCCTGGCGCACGCGCTCTGGCGCGCCCTCGCTTTCGCGCCCCAGGATCAGCGTGTCGCCGGGCCGGAACATGAACTCGACATGCCCGACCGCCGCCCGGGTCGTCAACAGCACCAGCCGCCCGGTCCGCCCCGGCGCGTCCAGGAAGGCCTGCCAGGAGTCGTGGCGGGTCAGCGCCACGCCGTCGAGGTAGTCCATCCCCGCCCGGCGCAGCCGGCGGTCGTCCCACGCGAAGCCGCAGGGGAAAATGATGTCCACAGGCACGTCCAGACAGGCCGCAAGCCGCAGAATCGCGCCGGTATTCTGCGGAATGTCGGGCTGGTACAGCGCCAGGCGGATGCGGCTTGCCATCGCCCGCCAGCTAACCGCCGCCACGCCGTTTGGGCAAGGTGGGGCAGGGGGAACCATAGGCCGGGCGCGGTCTTTGCAATGCGGAAAAATTCTATTATACCAGCCCACGCCGACGCTGGGGTCGAGGGCGGCGGCTTCGCGCCGCGGCGAACGGCCGCAATCGCGGACGACTAGCGCGACGAACGGATTGGACTGGCCCGGCCGGGTTTTCCGGACGCGGCATTGAACGAGGTTTTGTCGATGGCGGACACTGCTAAGCCCGCGCATGCGGGCGGCGCCCACGAAGAGGCCAACCGGCGCGATTTCCTGTTCATGCTGACCGGCGGCGTCGCCGCCGTGGGGGCGGCCTCGGTCGCCTGGCCCCTGATCCACCAGATGAACCCGGCCGCCGACGTGCTGGCGCTGTCGGCGACCGAGGTCAGCCTCGAGCCGGTGCAGGTGGGCCAGGCCATCACCGTGGTGTGGCGCGGCAAGCCCGTGTTCATCCGCCGCCGCACCGCCGAGGAAATCAAGGCCGCCCAGGACGTGAACATCAAGTCGCTGCCCGATCCGCAAGCCGACGGCGCGCGCGTGAAAAAGCCGGAGTGGCTGATCCTGGTCGGGGTCTGCACCCATCTCGGCTGCGTGCCGCTGGGCCAGAGGCTGGGCGACCCGCTCGGCGATTTCGGCGGCTGGTTCTGTCCGTGCCACGGCTCGCACTACGACACCTCGGGCCGCATCCGCAAAGGGCCCGCGCCGCAGAACCTGGAAGTGCCGCCCTACGTCTTCCTCACCGACACCACCGTCAAGATCGGCTAGGAGCCGCCCCGATGACCGCCCCGGCCCACTCCTCGCCCCCCTGGATGGACTACAAGCTGGTCAAGTGGATCGACCAGCGCATGCCGATCTTCTCGACCATGCAGCACGCCGGCATGGACTATCCGACGCCGAAGAACCTCAGCTACTGGTGGAACTTCGGCTCGCTCGCCGGCTTCATGCTGGTGGTGATGATCGTCACCGGCGTGGTGCTGGCCATGCACTACACGCCGCACGTCGACCATGCGTTCTCCAGCGTCGAGCGCATCATGCGCGACGTGAACTACGGCTGGCTGATGCGCAACATGCACGCGGTCGGGGCCTCGATG
>JBQTIS010000242.1:0-4016 GCA_052387895.1 Rhodospirillales bacterium
GCCCCGCGCGATGATCGCGGGGCGGCCCGTCATTTGACGGCGCCGATCGCAAACGACCGCGCGGGGAAACGCCAATGAGCGACGCGCACGTCGTCCTTGAGGGGGTGACGCGCATTTTCGCGCGCAGCGGGCAGGAACCGCTGCACGCCCTGGGGCCGATCGACCTGAGCCTGCGCGCCGGCGAGTTTTTCGCGGTGGTGGGCCCTTCCGGATGCGGCAAGTCGACTCTGCTGGACGTGATCGCGGGCCTTTCCGCCGCCAGCGACGGCAAGGTGCGAATCGACGGCACGCCGGTCCGCGGCTCCGTGCCGGAAGGCGTCGGCGTGGTGTTCCAGGACGACGCCAGCTTTCCATGGCTGACGGTCGAGGACAACATCGCCTTCGGCCTGCGCCGGCAGGGCATGAACGCCGCCGAAATCGCGGAGCGCGTGGTCAACGCGCTGGCCCTCATGGGCCTAGTCGATTTCGCCCATGCCTATCCCGCGCAGCTTTCCGGCGGCATGCGCCAGCGCGTGTGCATCGCGCGCACTCTTGTGTTGCAGCCCAAGCTGATCCTGCTCGACGAGCCGTTCGGCGCCCTGGACCAACAGACGCGCCTGTTGATGGGCGATGAACTGCTGAACCTGTGGCGGCAGACCGGCGCCACGGTGCTGCTGATCACCCACGCGCTGGACGAGGCGGCGATGCTGTCGGACCGCGTGGGCGTGATGTCGGCGCGGCCGGGACGGTTCCTCGAGGTCGTCGAGACCAACTGGCCGCGCGCGCGCGACAGTACGATCGTCTCCAGCCCGGCCTTCGGCGCGGTGACCAGCCGGCTTTGGTCGCTGTTGCGCGGCGAATCGCTGAAAGCCATGCAGTACGAGAAGCGCGCGGGCTGACTCGCGTGAAACGCGCCACCAAATTGCGTATTGTCGTGCTGGTCGCGGCCGTCGCCACGGTCGAGGCGCTGTGCCGCATCGGGATCATCAAGGCTTTCACGATGATCCCGCCATCGGAAATGGCGCTGAGCCTGTGGCGGATGGTGATCGCCGGCAAGGTGCACAGCGATATGGCGCGCACGCTCGGCGCCGTCTGCATCGCGCTTTCCTCGTCGATCGTGGCGGGCGCCATTGCGGGGACGCTGATCCACGCCTTGCCGCGCGTCCGGCGCACGCTCGATCCCCTGCTCGCCGCCTATTATTCGGTGCCCGTGTTCGTTTTCTATCCGATGTTCATCGTGATGTTCGGACTGAACGACAGGCCGAAGATCGTCATCGGATTCCTCTACGCCGTGGCCGCGATGACCATCAACACGCTGAACGGCCTAGACCGCGTGGCGCCGGTGCTGCGCAAGACCGCCTGCGTGTTCCGCATGGGGCCCGCCGCGACCACGTTCAAGGTGGTGCTGCCTTGCGCGGCGCCGTATCTGTTCACTGGGGTGAAGCTGGCGGTCGCCTATTCCTTCATCGGCGTGGTGGGGTCCGAGTTCATTCTGTCCACCGGCGGGCTCGGCTACCAGATCGGTTTCGCCTATCACGATTTCAATAACCGCACCATGTATGGATTGATCCTGTTCATCCTGCTGGTGACGTTGATCGTGAACATGTCGCTGCACGCTTGGGAGAAGGTGCTGTTGGCGCGGCGAGGGCTGGCCTGACCGCCCGCGCCGCGCCGGGCTTCTTCCAGGGCCGCACTTTCGACTTCCTGATCTTCGTCGGCCTTTTCCTGCTGCTGTGGCAGGTGGCGCACGAATGGGGCGGCGAGGTGGCGATGACCACGCCGCTTGGCACGCTGCTGTTCTCCGCGAAGACTCTGGTTTCGGCCGAGTTCTGGCCGCACGCCTATGCCACGATGCGCGCGTTTGCCGTCGCGCTGGTGCTGGCTTCCGCCGCGGGAGTCGCGGCCGGCGCGGTGCTGGGCTTCCACCGCCTTTCGGGAGAGGTGGCCGAGCCGATTCTGGTCGGCATCTATTCGATCCCCAAGGTCACGCTGTATCCGATCATTCTGTTGTTCTTCGGCATAGGCATTGAGGCCAAGGTGGCATTCGGCGCGCTGCACGGTGTCATTCCGATCGTGCTGTTCACCATGAACGCGGTGCGCAACATCAAGCCGGTCCACATCAAGACCGCGCGCGTCATGCGGCTTGGGCCTTGGGCGCTGTTCTGGCGCGTGCTGCTGCCCGCGACCGTGCCCGAGGTGTTCACGGGCCTGCGCGTCGGGTTCGCGCTGACGCTGATCGGCACGCTGCTGAGCGAGATGTTCGGCTCGCGCAGCGGCATCGGCTTTCAGCTGATGAACGCGATCGGCCTGCACAACATGGACATCATCATGTCACTGACGTTCCTGCTGGTGGCCTTCGCGGGCACGGCCAACGCGCTGATGCTGGTGGTGGATCACCGCCTGCACCGGCGGTTCTAGCGCGCGCCGCCTAGGCCGCCATCATCGCGCGGGTCGCCGCCGCCTCGCGCGCGATCCAGGCGTGGAACGCAGCCACTTTGCGCAAGGTCGCGCGCTCGCTGGGAAACACCAGGATATAGGCCAGGTCGTTCTCGACCCGGGCCTTGAACGGCGCCACGACGTGGCCGGCAGCGATGTCCTCGGCCACCAGCGCCAGTTGCGCCATCGCCAGGCCCAGCCCCTCGGTCACGCCCTGGTAGGTGAGGCTCGAGTTCTCGAAGGTCAGGCCATGCTCGCCCTCGACGTCGCCCGCCCCGGCCAGCTCGAGCCATTGCGGCCAGTCGCGCGGCCGGCGGATCGAGTGCAGCAGCACGTGGTTGGCCAGGTCGCGCGGCTGCTTCAGCGCCGGCCCGCGCGCCAGGAGCTTGGGGCTGCAGATCGGCACCAGCACCTCGCCGAACAGCCGCTCGGCGGTCAGCCCCTGCTCGGCCCGCCCGCCGTAATGCACGGCCACGTCGATGTCCTCGCGGCCGAAATCGACCGGCTCGTGCGAAGTGGTGATCTGCACCGAAATCTCGGGATGCAGCCCGTGGAACCGCGCCAGCCGCGGCACCAGCCAGCGCACGGCGCAGGTGATCGGAAGCTTGACCTTCAGCATCCGGTCCTCGGCGCGGGTCCTCAGGCTGGTCGAAGCCTGCGAGATGCGGCTGAACGCGTCGCGCACCGTCACCAGATACTGCGCGCCTTCTTTGGTCAGCTGCACCTGGCGGTGGCGGCGCGTGAACAGAGCGGCGCCGAGATCGGCTTCGAGCTTCTGGATGTGGCGGCTGACCGCGCCTTGCGTTACGCACAGCTCTTCCGCCGCGCGTTTGAAGCTGGTGAGCCGCGCGGCGGCTTCGAACGCACGCAAGGCGTTGAGCGGAGGCAGGCGCAGCATATTGGCCTCGATTGATTTTTAATCAACCGAGCATGACAAAAACTGCATTGTCAATCAACCGCTGCATGCGCCTGATTCCAAAAAAATCATGCAAGCGATTGCGCTCAGGGGAAGGAAATAGCAATGCTGAACCATGCCGGCTTCGGGCAAGATCGTGCGGGATCCGCGCTGCGCCTGTCCGAAGCTGTGCGCGCGGCGCTCTGCCATCTGCTGGCCAACTACCGCTCATCCGTCAGCCTGGGCGAGCTTGCAGCGCTGACCCAGCGCACGCCGTTCCAGCTGATCCGCGCCTTCCGCAAGGAGCTCGGCGTCACCCCGCACGCCATGCTGATCCGGATCCGAATCTTGCGCGCCAAGGCGCTGTTGGAGCTGGGCGAGCCGATCGCCGGCGTGGCCGCCGACCTGGGCTTCGTCGACCAGACGCATTTCGGCCGCCACTTCAAGCGCATCGAAAACGAGACGCCGGGGCGGTTCCGGAGCGCGATCCGCGCGCGCCGGCCGCGCGAGACTCCGGCCGCCGCGTTGGGCGAGGCCGCGCGCCGCGTGGCCTAGGCGTCGCATCCGATCCCGCGCCGACGAGTCGACGCGCTTGCGGCGCGGCGGCGCGCGGTGCTTTAACCCTTGCACCCGCAACCCTCGTTTCCGCCCTGGGGGCCAGGAAAGGGACTGTCATGCCGACCGACGACAGGCGAACCAGATTCCG
>JBQTIS010000243.1:0-2842 GCA_052387895.1 Rhodospirillales bacterium
AGGTCAAGGGCCAGGGTTTCTACAAGGAGAATCCGGACCGCGAGACGCCGCTGATAGAGCTGACCAACAAGCCGCCGACCGAGAATTCGCGCGGCCTGCGCCTGGGCAACATGGTGCAGATGCGCGACGTGTGGGCGGAAGAGCTGGAGGCCGCCTTCAACGGCTCAAAGACCGCCAAGGCGGCGCTGGACTCTGCCGTCGACCGCGGCAACCAGATGCTGCGCCAGTTCGAACGCACGGTCCGCTAGACCGATAGGCGAGCCGGCCCGCCCGCGCTCCGGGGAAAATCTCACGGGCGCCGGGCGGGCCGGTTTCGCTTCCGGCTCGTGCGATGCGCAAGGTCGGTTTCACCAATCCCTGGCTGCCGTATCTCCTGATCGCGCCGCAAATCGCGATCACGATGGTCTTCTTCTATTGGCCGGCCAGCCAGGCGGTGTGGCAGTCGTTCCTGATCCAGGACGCGTTCGGCACCCATACCGAATTCGTATGGCTGGAGAACTATCAAACCTTGTTCAAGGACTCGGCCTATTTCAACGCGCTGGGCGTGACCGTGGTGTTCTCGACCGCCGTTGCGGCGCTGTCGCTGGGCGTGGCGTTGCTGCTGGCGGTGCAGGCCGACAAGCAGATCCGCGGCGCCGGCCCATACAAGACGCTGCTGATGTGGCCCTACGCCGTGGCGCCGGCGGTGGCTGGCGTGCTGTGGCTGTTCATGTTCCAGCCCTCGCTCGGCGTGCTGGCCAAAGAGCTGCGCCTGATGGGCGTGGACTGGAACCCGCTTTTGAACGGCACGCACGCCATGATCCTGGTTATCATCGCCGCGACCTGGAAGCAGATCAGCTACAATTTCCTGTTCTTCCTGGCCGGGTTGCAATCGATTCCGAAATCGCTGACCGAGGCCGCGGCGATCGACGGCGCGGGACCCATGCGCCGGTTCTGGACCGTCGTGTTTCCGCTGCTATCGCCGACCGCGTTTTTCCTTCTCGTGGTCAACGTGGTCTACGTGTTCTTCGAAACCTTCGGCATCATCGACGCGGTGACGCATGGCGGCCCCGCGCGCGCGACCGAGACGCTAGTGTTCAAGGTGTTCCAGGACGGCAGGCTGGGCGGCGATCTGGGCGGATCGGCGGCGCAATCGGTGATCCTGATGGCGATCGTCATCGGGCTCACGGCGATCCAGTTCAAGTACATCGAGCGCAAGGTGCATTACTGATGGTCGAAAGGCGGCCGCTGTCGAACCTGCTGGCGCACGCGATCCTGTGGTCGGGGATCGCGGTCGTGGTGTTCCCGGTCTATTTCACCCTGATCGCCTCGACCCACACCCCGCAGGACATCTTCAACGGCACGATGGGCTTCCTTCCCGGCGGCGTGCCGACCGACAACTACGCGGCCGCGCTGTTCGCCGGCGCCAAGCAGGTCAAGACCACGCCGGCGACCGTGATGATGCTCAACAGCCTGATCATGGCGCTGATGATCGCGGTCGGCAAGATCGCGATCTCGATAGTCTCGGCCTATGCGGTCGTGTATTTCCGGTTCTGGGGCCGGATGTTCGCGTTCTGGACGATCTTCGTGACCTTGATGCTGCCGGTCGAGGTGCGCATCTATCCCACCTACAAGGTGGTGGCCGATCTGGGGATGCTCGACACCTATGCAGGCCTGACCGTGCCGCTGATCGCCTCGGCCACCGCCACGCTGCTGTTCCGCCAGTTCTTCATGACGATTCCCGACGAACTGGTGGAGGCCTCGAAGATGGACGGCGCCGGCCCGATGCGCTTCTTCTGGGACACGGTGGTGCCGTTGTCGCGCACCAACATGGCGGCGCTGTTCGTGATCCTGTTCATCTACGGCTGGAACCAGTATTTGTGGCCGCTGTTGATCACCACCGACGCGGGCATGGACACGATCATCGTCGGCATCCGCCGGCAGATCGTGACGTCGGACGCAAACACGGACTGGCACATCGTCATGGCCACGGCGGTGCTGGCGATGCTGCCGCCGGTGGCTGTGGTGGTGCTGATGCAGCGCCTGTTCGTCAAGGGCCTGGTGGAAACCGAGAAATGAGGGGCCGATGGCGGACGTTACGCTGAAGCAGGTCAAGAAGTCGTTCGGGGCCACCGCCGTGATCCACGGCATCGACCTGCACATCGCCGACGGCGAGTTCCTGGTGCTGGTGGGCCCGTCGGGCTGCGGCAAGTCGACGTTGCTGCGCATGGTGGCGGGACTGGAGGAGACCAGCGCAGGCGAGATCTCGATCGCCGGCAAGCCGGTCAACGATCTGGAGCCCAAGGACCGCGACATCGCCATGGTGTTCCAGAACTACGCGCTGTATCCGCACATGAGCGTGTACGACAACATGGCCTACGGCCTGCGCATCCGCGGCCTGGCCAAGGACGAGATCGACCGGCGCGTGAAGAAGGCCGCCGAGTCGCTGCAGCTCGCGCCGCTGCTCGGCCGCAAGCCGCGCCAGCTCACGGGCGGCCCGCCCCACCGCGTGGCCATGGGCCGCGCCATCGTGCGCGACCCCAAGGTGTTCCTGTTCGACGAGCCGCTGTCGAACCTCGACGCCAAGCTGCGCGTGCAGATGCGCGTCGAGATCAAGCGGCTGCAGCGCAGCCTGGGCGTCACCAGCATCTACGTCACCCACGATCAGGTCGAGGCGATGACGCTGGCCGACCGGCTGGTGGTGATGAACGCCGGCCGCGCCGAGCAGATCGGCACGCCGATGGAGCTGTACAACCATCCGGCCTCGCTGTTCGTCGCCGGGTTCATCGGCTCGCCGGCGATGAACTTCCTGGACGTACGCGTGGCCGCCGACGAGGCCGGCGTTGCGGTCGCCGCCCCGGGC
>JBQTIS010000244.1:0-13000 GCA_052387895.1 Rhodospirillales bacterium
CCGTTGTGCTGGCGCAGCAGCTCCGAGGCCACGCCGACGCGGATTTTCCCGCCCGCGCGCCGGCGCTGGATCGGCTTCAGGAAATCCGCGATCTGCGGCTTCAGCAGGCGCGTGAGCAGCGCCGCATAGTCGCGCTGCAATTGCCGGTCGTCCTCGAGGTGGTAGCCCAGGGCGAAATTGTTGACCTTGAACGCGGCGCCGGTCAGCAGCGCCTGCTCGGCGTCGCTCGCCGGGCCGGGGTAGTCGGCCGCGAGGGACGCGAGCCCGGCCAAGTTCTCGGCGAAGCGCCGGCGCGTGGCGATGGCGGCGTCCTCGCTTTCCGGTATCTGCGGCACGTCGATCAGCCCGACCAGCCCCCGGCAGATCGCGCGCGTCGGCGCGCCGGCCGGCTTATCGCGCGTCTTCAAGTCCCAGGCCCGGCCATAGGCTGCGATCGCGCCGGCGAAATCCTCGCCGGCATAGAGCGCGGTTCCCAGCTTGTCGAGCGGGGCGGGGTCGGCGGGATCGAGCTCCGCCGCCCGGCGATAGCTCGCCGCCGCCGCTTCCGGCTTGTCCTGGTCCAGCAGCGCGTCGCCCAGGTTGCTGTGGGCGTCGGCGTAGTCGGGCTTGAGCGCGATCGCGCGGTTGAAGGCGGCGACCGCCGCGTCGCGCTTGCCCTGGTCGCGCAGCACGTTGCCCAGGTTGTTGCGCGCGCCGGCGAAATCCGGCTTCAGCTCCAACGCGCGCTCCAGGCATCGCGCCGCCTCGTCCAGCCTGCGGAGCGCGTGCAGCGAGGTGCCGCGGTTGGCGTGCCCCTCGGCGTAGTCCGGCTTCAGCGACAGCGCGCGGTCGTAGCTCGCCAGCGCTTCGTCGTGGCGCTTCAGCGCGGCGAGCGCGTTGCCCAGGTTCAGATGCGCCGCCGCCGAGCGCGGGTTGGCCTTCACCGCCCGGCCGATCAGCCGCGCCGCCTCGCGGTAATCGCCGCGCCGCGCCTCGACCAGGCCCAGGAGGTGCAGCGCGTCGAACGAGCCGGGCCGCGTCTTCAGCGCCGCCTTGCCGTGCCGCGCCGCCTCGTCCAGCCTGCCCGCGCGCAGCGCCGCCAGCGCGCTTTGCAGCGTATCGTCGTGGGAGACCGCCATCGCGGGCCGCAGAGTCCCCGGACGGCGGCGCTTTTGCAAGCCCGCCACGGCCTGTATGTTCTCCGGTCGCAACCGGGGAGGGCCTAAAATGGCGACGAAACGCGTGGCGTTGCTGACGGCGGCCGGCAGCGGCATGGGCGCGGCCTGCGCGCACGAACTGGCGGCGCGCGGCTATGTTGTGGCGGTGCAGTCGTCCTCGGGCAAGGGCGAGGCGCTGGGCAAGGAGCTGGGCGGCATCGGCTTCACCGGCGACTATGCCGACCCGAAGGTCTTGGAGCGCGCGGTCAAGGGCACGCTGGACAAGTACGGGCGCATCGACGCGGTGGTCAACAGCGCCGCGCATCCGCCCAAGGGCGCGCTTCTGGGCGTGGCCGACGCGGACTGGCACCGGGGCCTGGACATGGTGCTGCTGAACGTCGTGCGGCTGGCGCGGCTGGCGACGCCGGCCATGGAAAAGCAGGGCGGGGGCGCGATCGTCAATCTCAGCACCTTCGCCGCGCTCGAGCCGGACCCGGCCTTTCCCGTCTCGTGCTGCATGCGCGCCGCCCTGGCGAGCTTCTGCAAGCTCTACGCCGACCAGCACGCGGCCCGGAACATCCGCATGAACAACGTGCTGCCGGGCTTCATCGACAGCCTGCCGGCGAAGCAGGAACGGGTGCGCCAGATTCCCATGCGCCGGTATGGCCGGGTCGAGGAAATCGCCGGGACCGTGGCCTTCCTTCTGTCCGACGCGGCGGGCTATATCACCGGCCAGAACATCCGGGTGGACGGCGGGATAACGCGGTCGGTGTGACGGCCATAGAATTCAGGAAACCGGTTAGCAACCCGCCGCAACCGGCTGAAAGCAGGGGATAAAGGCATCGCCATGATCTGTATAGAAGCCGCCGCGCTTCGCCGCGTCATCTCGGGCATTTTCAACCGCGCCGGCAGCAGCGAAACGGAGGCGGAGATCGTCGCCCGCCGCCTGGTCGAGGCCAACCTGGCGGGCCACGACTCGCACGGAGTGGTGCGCATTCCCAGCTATATGGAGTTGATCAGGACCGGCGGCGTGACGCTCAACGCCCACGCCAAGGTGGTGCACGACACGCCGGTCCTGGCCGTGGTGGACGGGCAGGTCGGCTTCGGCCAGGTGATCGGCGGCGAGGCGATGGAGATCGGCATCGCCAAGGCCAAAAAGCACGGGCTCGCCATGATCGCGCTGCGCCATTCCGGGCATTTGGGCCGCATCGGCGACTGGACCGAGCTGTGCTGCGAGGCGGGGCTGGCCTCGATCCATTTCGTCAACGTGGTGGGGGCGATCTCGATCGTGGCCCCGTTCGGCGGCACCGACGCGCGCACCTCGACCAACCCCGTCTCGGCGGGGATGCCGCGCGCGGACGGGCGGCACATCGCGTTCGACGCCGCCACCTCGAAGCTGGCCGAGGGCAAGGTCAAGGTCGCGTTCAACAAGGGCGTGGCGCTGCCGGAAGGCGCGCTGCTCGACAACAAGGGCAAGCCCACGCGCGAGCCGGGCGACCTTTACACCACTCCGCGCGGCGCGCTGACGCCGATGGGCGAGCACAAGGGTTACGGCCTGGCGGTGATGTGCGAGCTTCTGGCCGGGCTGGTCTCGGGCGGCGGCAGCCACCATCCCGCCACCATCGGCAAGGGCTCGATCCGCAACAACATGCTGTCGTTCATCTTCGACCCGCTGCCCGGCGGCGACGCCAACTGGGCGCGCGACGACATGCAGGCGTTCATCGACTGGATAACGGCCTCGCCGCCGGCGGAGCCGGGCAAGAAGGTGATGCTGCCGGGCGACCCCGAGCGCGCCAACCGCGCCGAGCGCATGAAGAACGGCGTGAAGCTGGACGACACGACCTGGGCCAACATCGTCAAGGCCGCGGCCGAACTGGGCATGGACCGGACTTCAGTCGAGAAAGCCGCGAAAAAAGCGGCGTAGGCTCTTCAGTAAACACGGGGTGAGCCGATCACGAAGGATAAGTTGTTTTTTAGCAATCGTTTGCGATATTATGTGAATGCGGATTGGCAACATGCGTGGGCCGGTTTTGGAGCGTGACGTGGAACGTACGATCACATGCTACGCCGAAGGCAGCGGCGATCGCTGGGAAGCGATCTGCCTGGACTTCGACATCGCGGTCCAGGGCGGCAGCTTCGACGATGTATATCGCGGCTTGCGTGATTCGATCGCATTGTATCTCGATCATGTCGCCACTCTGCCGGAAGCAGACCGCCGGCGTCTGCTGGCGCGCCGGGCGCCGTTGGCCGAACGCATGAAGTTCGCCTATCACGCCTTCCGCACCGGATTGGGATTCAACGGCGGCGGCGGGAAGCAGCGGCACGAATTCCTGCTTCCCTGCGCGGCGTGAAATTTCGCGATTTTCTTAGAATCCTCGCAGCCCACGGCTTCGCGCAGGCCCGCCAGCGCGGCAGTCACCGCATCTATCAAGGGATGGTTGGTGGGAAGACCAGAGTGGTCGTCATTGCCTATCACAGCGAGGGCGACGACATCGCGCCCGGCACGCTGCAATCGATGATCCGCCAATCGGGCCTAGACAAGCGGCTGTTCCGCTGAGCTTGCCGTCAATTCCCGCCCGCGTGCTTGAGTTCGGCGTTGGCGAAGATGTAGCCGATGAAGCTGGGCCGGCGGATTTCCGCGGCCTTGCGGAACCACGCCGCCGCGTCGTCGCGCCTGCCCGCGATCAGCGCGTGGGCGCCGGCGAAGCCGTAGGCCTCGCACAGCTGGTTCTTCTCGGTCTCGGGGTCGCGGTCGCGCGCCTGGCGGACCAATTCATCCGGCCCGATCCGGCCCTGGAACATAAGATTGGCCGGGCTGGGCCAGCCCGGCGAATGCAGCGCCTTGAGGTCCTGGGCCAGCAGCGCGCCGTCGGCGTCCTGTCCCGCCAGGCGGCGGGCGACATGCGTCCACAGCGCGAGGTAGTTGTCCGCGGGCTGCCGGGCGAGGGCCTGGGCGAGCGCGTCGGCGGCCTCGGCGTGGCGTCCGAGATAGAGCAGCACATAGGCGCGCCAGCGCCGCGACTCGAAATGCCCGGGCTCGACCGCCAAGGCCTGGTCGAACGCCGCGAGCGCCTCGGCGTGGCGGCCCGCCTCGGCCAGCGCCAGCGCCCGGTTGTAGCGCGCGACGAACAGGCCCGGATCGAGCCGCAGCGCCGCGTCGTAGGCCATCAGCGCCCGGGGGTAGTCGTCGAGCTTGCGGTAGGCGGTGCCGGCGTTGTTGTAGGGCAGGGGATCGTCGGGCGCCAGGCGCATCGCGGCGAGGTGGTCGTCGCGCGCGCGCTCGAAACTGCCCTCGGCGAAATGGGCGCGGCCGCGGTTGTTGTAGGCCTCGGCGTAGTCGGGCTTGACGGCGATGGCGCGGGTGAAGTCGGCGATCGCCTCGGCGTTGTCGCCCTGGTCGAAGCGGTTCATGGCCCGGTTGTAGTAGGCCGGGGCGTAGCCGGGATCGAGCTTAAGCGCCCGGCCGTAATCCGCGTCGGCCAGGTCGTAGCGGTTCTGCTTGCGATGGTGGTTGCCGCGCAGCAGATAGCTCCAGGCCAGATCGGGCGCCAGCGCGATGGCGGCGTCGTGGTCCTTGGCCGCCGCCGCGTCGTCGCCCAGACGCGCCAGCATCCGGCCGCGCTGGTTGTGGGCGCGCGCCGCCTCGCGCGGCGGCAGGCCGCCCGCCTGCAGCAGGCGCGAACAGGATCGGACGATCTCGGCCGGCGGATTTTGGTCGGCGAAGCAGGCGCGCATGTCGGCGTCGGCGGGTTGGGCGATAGCTCCGCCGATTTCCAGCGTCGCCAGCAATCCGAGCATGGCAATCGGGAGAACTCTCATGCGCGCAGGGTAGGGGAGACCCTGCCGTGCCGTCCAGATTGCGCTACGGCGCTTCGCCGTGACACCGGCGCGCGGGCGGCGTACATCCTCCCGCGTGACTTTCGCCGCCGCCAAGCTGGTCGGCTTCATCGCCGATCCCGCCAACCTGATCCTGCTGCTGTTCGCGGCGGCAGCCGCGCTGTGGTTCACGCCGTGGCGGCGGCTCGGCGGCCGGATCGCGGCGCTGGGGGTCGTGCTCTATCTGGTCGCGGGGATCCTGCCCGCCGGCGACTGGCTGCTGCTGCCGCTGGAGGACCGCTTTCCCCGCGCGCCGCCGCTGACCGAGCGGATCGACGGCGTCGTGGTGCTGGGCGGCATGATCGACCCGCAGATCTCCAGCGCCCGCGGCCAGCCGCAGGTCAACGAAAGCGCCGACCGGCTGACGGCGATGGTCGAGCTGGCGCGGCGCTTTCCGCAGGCGCGGCTGGTGTTCACCGGCGGTTCGGGCCTGCTGTTCGACCCGCTGCACCGCGAGGCCGACTACGCCGCCCAGCTGTTGCCCCGCCTCGGCGTTCCCGCCGACAGCGTTCTGTTCGAGCGCAACAGCCGCGACACCCACGAGAACGCCGTGATGACCGCCGCGATCGTGCGCCCGCAGCGCGACGCGCCGTGGCTGCTGGTCACCTCGGCGCGCCACATGCCGCGCGCGGTCGGCGCGTTCCGCGCCCAGGGCTGGCGCGTGGTGCCCTGGCCGGTCGACTACGCGACCGACGGAAAATTTCCCTGGCGGCCGGGTTTCAACGCAAGCGGCAACATGAGGCACCTCGGCTGGGCGCTGCACGAATGGCTGGGGCTGGCCGCCTACCGGCTAACCGGCCGCAGCGACTCGTTATTCCCGGGGCCGTAGCGGCGCGCGGGCAAATTCCGTGGACAAGCGAATCGCGCTATGGCAATACGATTCGGTGGGACGGGTAGGAGAAACGTTGGGATCGAATGCCCGGCTCCCGTTCCTGTGCGTCCATCCGGCGGCTAGAGCGCCGTAGCTTCCTGCAAGTTTCCCTGGGCCTGGCGCTGGCGGCCGCGCTGCCGGCGGGCCATGCGCGCGCCCAGCCCCAGGACTTCCAGGCCTGGCTCAAGGACCTCAAGGCCGAGGCGCTCGCGGCCGGCCTCAAGCGATCGACCCTCGACGAGGCGCTGGACGGCATCCAGCCGATCGCGCGGGTGATCGAGCTCGACCGCAAGCAGCCCGAATTCGTGCTCACGTTCCGGGAATACATGCTGCGCGTGGTCAACGACGCGCGGGTGGAGAAGGGCCGGCGCCTTCTGGAAGAGCACAAGGCGCTGCTGGAGGGGGTGGGCCGCAAGTTCGGCGTGCAGCCGCGCTTCATCGTCGCGCTGTGGGGCATCGAGACCGATTTCGGCCGGCTGACCGGCGGCTTCCCGGTGATCGCGGCGCTCGCCACGCTGGCCTTCGAGGGCCGCCGCGCCCAATTCTTCCGCAAGGAGCTGCTGAACGCGCTCAGGATCGTCGACCAGGGCCATATCCGCGGCGGCGACATGATCGGCAGCTGGGCCGGCGCCATGGGCCAGAGCCAGTTCATGCCGTCGAGCTTCCTGAGCTTCGCCGTGGACTACGACGGCGACGGCAGGCGCGACATCTGGACCACGCTGCCCGACGTGTTCGCCTCGATCGCCAACTATCTCGGCAAATCGGGCTGGAACGCGGACCAGAACTGGGGCCTTGCCGTGCGGCTGCCCGAGGGCTTCGACGCGGCGCTGGCGAGCCTGGAAGTCAAGAAGCCGCTGGCGGAGTGGACAAAATTGGGCGTGCGCCGCGCCGACGGCCAGGCGCTGCCCGACCGGCCGGTCGAGGCCTCGATCGTCAAGCCGGGCAACGGCGAGGACGCGTTCGCGGTCTACGACAACTACCGCGTCGTCATGAAGTGGAACCGCTCGCTGTACTTCGCCACCGCCGTCGGCACGCTGGCCGACCGCATCGGCGGCGGGAGCTGAGCCATGCGCGCCCCAGCGCCGCGGTCCGCGGCCTCCCTCGCGCTGCGCGCCGGCCTCGCGGCGGCGATCGGTCTCGGCCTTTCGGCCTGCGCCGAATCCCATCTCGCCTCGCACGCCGTCAAGAAGGCCCAGCGCGGCATGAGCGCGCGCGAGCAGCAGGCCGCCCTGCCCAAGGACAACGAGCCGCGCGCCGACGGCAAGCCCAGCTTCTACAAGATAGGTGAGCCGTACCAGATCGACGGCAAGTGGTACCACCCGAAGGAGGACTATTCCTACCGCGAGACCGGAATCGCCTCGTGGTACGGCGACGAGTTCCACGGCCGCTTCACCGCCAACGGCGAGATCTTCAACATGCACGCGGTCTCGGCCGCGCACCGCACCCTGCCGATGCCGAGCGTGGCGCGCGTCACCAACCTCGAGAACGGCCGCGCGCTGGTGGTGCGGCTCAACGACCGCGGGCCGTTCGTGAAGAACCGCATCATCGACCTGTCGCATCGCGGCGCCGAGCTGCTGGGCTTCCGGGCCAAGGGCACGGCGCGCGTGAAGGTCGAGATCCTGGCCGAGGAAAGCCGCCGGATTAAGGAGGCCGCCTTGCAGGGCCGGCGCGTCACGCTCGCCGAGCTGGTGGCCGGCGCCGAGGCCGATCCCGAGGTCATGGCCGCGCCCGGCCTGATGCCGGCCGCCGGCGGCGACGACGGCATGCCCGCGGCGCTAATTTCGCGCGAGCCGCCGCCGCCCAGCGCGGCGCCGCTGATCCCGGTCAGCTCCGCGCCGCTCGATCCGCCGGACAGGCCGGAGCAGCTCGCCGCCATCCAGGCCGGGGCAGGCCAGGCGGCTGGCGAAGCGGCGCGCGCGCCGGCGCCGCCCGAGCGGCCATGGACGCGCCTGGCCTACGTCCAGGCCGGCGCCTATGCCCTGTTCGACAACGCCGTGCGGGCGCAGACCGCGATGGACGGGCTGGGGCCGGCGACGATCTCGCCGGTAACGGCCGGCGGCCAGCGCTATTACCGCGTCCGGCTCGGGCCTTACGCCTCGGCCTATCACGCCGAAACCGCGCTTGAACAGGTGGTGAAGAGGGGGTATGCGGGTGCCAAGATCGTCGCGGAATGACGCTTTCGGCGCGGCATGCCGCCGGTTGGGCAAAGAATCGGCGCAATCCGGGCTTAAACCGTTCGCCCGCTGAGGCGCAGACGAAAAAAAGGTAGTCCGATGAAGCGCGTTTCGATCCAGACCTGCATCCTCGCGGCGGCCCTGGGGCTCGCGCTCGCCGCCGCGCCGCCGGCCGCCTTCGCGCAGCAGGCGCCCGAGAAACCGGCCGCCAAGCCCGCGGCCAAGGACAAGCGGCAACCGGCCAGGCAATCGGCTACCAAGTCGCAGGGCCAGCCGGCGGCCGAGCCCGCCGGCGCGGCCGGCAAGGCGCCGCGCTTCGACTCCGAGGTGCGCAACGCGATCCTGCTGGACTACCAGACCGGCCAGGTGATGTTCGAGAAGGCGGCGGACGAGCGCATCGCCCCGGCCTCGATGAGCAAGATCTTGACGCTCTATCTGGCCTTCGACCTGCTGAAGAAGGGCCAGATCGGGATGGACGACACGCTGGCCGTCGGCGACAGGACCTGGAAGGAGTGGAACAACCGCGGCTCGACCATGTTCATTCCCGCGCGCGCGCGCGTGAAGGTCGAGGACCTGCTGCGCGGCATCATCGTGCAGTCGGGCAACGACGCCTGCGTGGTGCTGGCGGAGGGGCTATACGGCTCGGAGGCCGCCTTCGCCGAGGCCGCCAACCGCAAGGCGAAGGAGCTGGGGCTTGCCGGCAGCAACATCACCAATTCCACGGGCTGGCCCGATCCCAACCACTACATGACGGTCCGGGACCTGGCGATCCTGGGCAAGCGGATCATCGAGGACTTCCCCGAGTACTATCCGATGTTCAAGGAGAAGGATTTCACCTTCAACGGCACGCGCCAGGGCAACCGCAATCCGCTGCTGTACAAGGACACCGGCGCCGACGGCATCAAGACCGGCCATACCGACGAATCCGGCTTCGGGCTCGCCGCCTCGGCGATCCGCAACGGCAGGCGCATCATCATGGTGGTGCACGGGCTCAGCAACATGAAGCACCGGGCCGGCGAGGCTGAGCGCCTGCTGGACTGGGGCTTCCGCGCCTTCACCACCTACAGTCTGTTCAAGCCCGGCGACAAGGTGGGCGAGGCCGAGGTGTGGCTGGGCGAGAAGCTGAAAGTGCCGCTGCTTGTCGAGGAGAACGTGGCGCTGACGCTGGCGCGCGAGGCGCGGCGCGACCTGAAGGTGCAGGTGGTGACCGAGGAGCCGGCGCCCGCGCCGATCAGGAAAGGCGACAAGCTGGGCAAGCTGGTGATCGCCGCTCCGGGCGCCGGCGCCCGCGAGGTGCCGCTGGTGGCGGGCGAGGACGTGGACAAGCTGGGCACGCTGGCGCGCATCGGCGTGTCGCTGGGGTACGTGCTGCTGGGCCCGTCGTCGAAATAGCGCCAAAAGCCCAGCGGTGAGTCCGGACCGTCCCATCCCCAAGGGGGGCAAGTTCATCACGCTGGAAGGCGGCGAGGGCGGCGGCAAGTCCACCCAAGCCTACCGCCTGGTCGAACGCCTGCGCCGCGCCGGCATCCAGGCCGAGGCCACGCGCGAGCCGGGCGGCGCCGAGGGCGCGGAGGTGATCCGCAAGCTGCTGGTCGAGGGCGGCACAAGGCGCTGGGATCCCGAGACCGAACTGCTGCTGCATTTCGCCGCGCGGCGCGACCACCTGCGCCGCACGGTCTGGCCGGCGCTGGAGCGCGGCGTGTGGGTGGTCAGCGACCGCTTCGCCGACAGCACCATGGCCTATCAGGGCTACGGCCAGGGCGTGGGCCGCGCGGCGGTCGAGACGCTTTACAAGATCGTGGTCGGCGATTTCCGGCCCGACCTGACCCTGATCCTGGACCTGCCGGTGGCGGCCGGGCTGGAGCGCACCGCCCAGCGCGGCGAGGAGAACCGCTACGAGCGCATGGGGATGGAGTTCCACCAGCGCCTGCGCGACGGCTTCCGCGAGATCGCGCGCCTCGAACCCGGGCGCTGCGTGATGATCGACGCCGCCCGGCCGGCGGACGACGTGGCCGAGGCGATCGTCGCGGCGGTAAACCAAAAGTTTAACATGAGGCTGTAGCGATTTGATTTATCTATCGTCAAGCCCGGATTTGGTCCGGCCATTTGCGCTTTCTTCGAGAAGTTCGGCGTGGATGCCCGGCTCGACGGCCGGGCATGACGTTCAAGGGTAAGCCGCATCGGTTATTCTGCGCCCCATGGTCGCCAGGAACAGCGAGGAAACCCATCCCGACGACGACCCGCCGGAGCGGGCGCCGCGCGCCAACCCCGCGCTTTACGGCCAGGAGGAGGCCGAGGCCGCGCTGCTGGCGGCCTGGCGCTCGGGCCGCATGCCGCATGCCTGGCTGCTGGCGGGGCCGCGCGGCGTCGGCAAGGCCACGCTCGCCTTCCGCTTCGCGCGCTTCGTCCTGGCGGGCGGGAGAGGCGGCGGCGAGGCCGGCGGCCTGTTCGCGGCGCCCGAGCCCGCGGGCCTCGCACTCGATCCCAAATCCCCGGTGTTCCAGCGCGTCGCGGCCCTCGGCCATTCCGACTTCCGGCTGGTGCGCCGCGGCCTGAACAAGCGCACGGGCAAATGGCGCCAGGAGATCGCGGTCGACGACGTGCGCGACATGGGCCAGTTCCTGCGCCTGACCGCGGGCGAGGGCGACTGGCGCGTGATCGTGATCGACAGCGCCGACGAGATGAACCGCAACGCCGCCAACGCGGCGCTGAAGGCGATCGAGGAGCCGCCGCCGCGCGCCCTGGTGCTGCTGGTCAGCCACGCGCCGGGCCGGCTGCTGCCGACCATCCGCTCGCGCTGCCGGCGGCTGGATTTGCACCTGCTGGCCCCGGAGATCGTGAAAAAGATCGCGCGCCGGCACCTGCCGGACCTCGAGGAATCCGACCTGGACGAATTGGCCCAGCTGGCCGAGGGCAGCGCGGGCCGGGCGCTGGCGCTGGCCGACCACGGCGGGGTGGAGCTGCACCGCGCGATGCTGGCGATCCTCGCCTCCTATCCCGGCATCGACGAGCTGGCGTTGGACAAGCTGGGCGATAGGCTCGCCCGCGCCGGGGCGGAGGACGGGTTCCGCGTGTTCGGCGAGATGCTGACGGGCCTGATCGGGCGGATGTGCCGCGACCGGCGCGCGGGGCAGGGCGCGGGCAACGGCCGCGCCGACGAGGCGGCGATAGCCCAGCGCCTGGCCGGAGCGGCCGGCCTTGATCGCTGGCTTGGGGTATGGGAAAAGCTCGCGCAGCTTTTCGCCCGCGCCGAAAGCGCCAAGCTGGATCGCAAGCAGGTCGTGCTCGACGCCGTGCTGTCGGTGGCCTACCCGGCGCGGCCCTGAAGGACTCAACGCCGATGACCGGCCGCTACTACATCACCACGCCGATCTATTACGTCAACGACAAGCCGCACATAGGCCACGCCTACACCACGTTGGCCTGCGACGCGATCGCGCGCTTCATGAGGCTTGACGGAAAAGAAGTGTTCTTCCTGACGGGCACGGACGAGCACGGGCAGAAGGTCGCCAAGGCCGCCCAGGACGCGGGCATGGACCCCAAGGCCTTCACCGACATGGTGTCGCGGAACTTCCGCGATCTCGCCCGGGCGATGAACTTCTCGCACGACCAGTTCATCCGCACGACCGAGGAGCGCCACGCCAGGGCCTCGCAGGCGATCTGGCGGGCGATGCAGAAGGCCGGCGACATCTATCTCGGCAAGTACGCGGGCTGGTACGCCGTGCGCGACGAGGCGTTCTATGGCGAGGACGAGCTGACGACCGGCCCCGACGGCAAGAAGGCCGCGCCTTCCGGCGCGCCGGTGGAATGGGTCGAGGAGCCGAGCTAATTCTTCAAGCTGTCGGCCTGGCAGGACCGGCTGCTGAAATTCTACGACGACCACCCGCAGTTCATCCTGCCCGCGTCGCGCCGCAACGAGGTCATAAGCTTCGTCAAGTCCGGCCTGCGGGATCTCTCGATCTCGCGCACCTCGTTCACCTGGGGCGTGAAGGTGCCGGGCGCTGACGGCCACATCATGTATGTCTGGGTCGACGCGCTGACCAATTACATCACCGCCTGCGGCTATCCCGACACCGCGGACAAGCTTTGGAAATTCTGGCCGGCCGACCTGCACATGGTCGGCAAGGACATCCTGCGGTTCCACGCCGTCTATTGGCCGGCGTTCCTGATGTCGGCCGGCGTCGCTCCGCCCGGGCGCGTGTTCGCGCACGGCTGGTGGACCAACGAGGGCCGGAAGATCTCGAAGTCGCTCGGCAACATCATCGACCCGCTGAAGCTGATCGCGACCTACGGCCTGGACCAGACGCGCTATTTCCTGTTGCGCGAGGTGCCGTTCGGCAACGACGGCGACTTCTCGCACAAGGCGGTGGTCGGGCGGATCAACGCCGAGCTGGCGAACGGCATCGGCAACCTGGCGCAGCGCACGCTCTCGTTCATCGCCAAGAACTGCGGCGGCAAGCTGCCCGCGCCGCACGGTCTAATTCAAAGCGATACCGAACTATTGGATGAAGCCCATGCGCTGTACGAGCGTATGAAAAAGGCGATTGAAGTTCAGCAATTCGAGGCCGCGCTGATTTGGTTCAATCAAGTCGAAGTGCATGCCGATCGCTACATCGACGAACAAGCTCCATGGAACCTGCGCAAGACCGATCCCAAGCGCATGGAAACGGTGCTCTACGTGCTGGCCGAGACCCTGCGGCACCTCGGCACGCTCATGCAGCCGTTCATGCCGGACTCGGGGGCCAAGCTGCTGGACCAGCTCGCGGTCCCAGCGGGCAATCGAACGTTCGCTTTTCTCGGTGAAAAAGGCGTGCTCAAGCCCGGAACGGTGCTGCCCACGCCCACGGGCATCTTCCCGCGCTTCGTCGAGGCTGCTGAATGAGCGGTTTGATGTGTCGCATGCCCCCCACCCTAACCCTCCCCCTCACGGGGGGAGGGGACTC
>JBQTIS010000245.1:0-2172 GCA_052387895.1 Rhodospirillales bacterium
TATGACGAGCTGGCGCAAGCCGGATTCCGGCGCAGCCATCGCGTCGCCTACCGTCCGGCCTGCACCGGCTGCCGCGCCTGCGTGCCGGTGCGCGTGGCGGCGGCGCGGTTCACGCCCAGCCGGTCGCTGCGCCGCGTGGCGCGCGCCAACGAGGACCTGATCGGCGCGGTCCTGCCGCCGTCGGCGAGCATGGAGCAGTTCCGGCTGTTCCAGCGCTACCAGCTCTCGCGCCACGGCGACGGCGAAATGGCGCGCATGAGCTTCGAGGACTATCGCGGCATGGTCGAGGAGACGGCGGTCGGCACGGCGTTGGTCGAGTTCCGCGGACCGGACGGACGGCTGCTGGCGGCGTGCCTGTTCGACCGGCTCAACGACGGGTTGTCGGCGGTGTACAGCTACTTCGAGCCCGAAGCGTCGGGCCGCGGCCTCGGCACCCACGCGGTGCTGTGGCTGATCGACCAGGCGCGGCGCGAAAGCCGGCCCTATGTCTATCTCGGCTATTGGATCGCCGACAGCCGCAAGATGGCCTACAAGACCCGGTTCAAGCCCTTGGAATGCCTAAGCGATGGGCACTGGCAGGCGATGGCGCCGCGGGCGCGCTGATCCGGCATCGGCTGCTTGCCCCGCCGGCACCCACTGCCGTAATCTCCGGAAACCCTTAACCAATCACCCATGCTAGGCCGGGCCGGCATGGACCGTGCGACAACCCCGGCCGATAACGTTCAGCACAGCTCAACCGGAGGAATTCCCATGCAGAGACGCAAATTCTTGCAGACCGCGGGCGTCGCGGCCGCGGCCACGACGCTGGCCGCGCCGGCGATCGCGCAATCCATGCCCGAGCTCAAGTGGCGCCTGACCGTCAGCTGGCCGAAAAGCCTGGACACGCTGTTCGGCGCCTGCGAGCACTTCGCCAAGCGCGTCGGCGAAATCACCGACAACAAGTTCCAGATCCGCGTGTTCGCGGCCGGCGAGATCGTCCCGGGCCTGCAGGTGCTGGATGCGGTGCAGAACGGCACGGTCGAGATGGGACACACCGCCAGCTACTACTACTTCGGCAAGGACCCGACCTTCGCATTCGACACGGCGATGTGCTTCGGCCTCAACGCGCGCCAGCAATTCGCGTGGATGCATTTCGGCGGCGGCCTCGAGTTGCTGCGTGAATTCTACAAGGAGTTCAACATCCACCTGATTCCGTGCGGCAACACCGGCGCGCAGATGGGCGGCTGGTACCGCAAGGAGATCAAGACCGTCGCCGACATGAAGGGCCTGAAGATGCGCATCGGCGGACAGGCCGGCCTGGTGATGGCCAAGCTGGGCGTGGTGCCGCAGCAGCTCGCGGGCGGCGACATCTATCCGGCGCTGGAAAAAGGCACGATCGACGCGGCGGAGTGGGTCGGTCCCTACGACGACGAGAAGCTGGGGTTCGACAAGGTGGCCCAGTACTACTACTACCCGGGCTGGTGGGAAGGCGGGCCGCAGGTGTCGCTCTACATCAACACCAAGTCCTATGACACGCTGTCGCCGACCTACAAGGCCGCGGTCGACGCGGCGGCGGCCGAGGCCAACGGCTGGATGGTCGCCAAGTACGACGCGCTCAACCCGCCCGCGCTGAAGCGGCTGGCGGCGAAGAACGTGCAGTTCAGGCGGTTCACGAACGAGGTCTTGGACGCGTGCTACCAGTCCTCGGTCGAGTTGTATGCGGATATTTCCGCGAAAAATCCGCGATTCAAGAAGGTGTACGACTCGTGGCGGCAGTTCCGCAACGACCAGAACCTATGGTTCCGCTTCTCGGAAAACAGCTTCGACAACTTCATGGGCCGCATCTCGGCGGCAAGGAAGAGCTGAGCGGCGGATCCGCGTACCGCAAGGCGGGCACGAAACGGAAAAGGCCCCGCGCGAGCGGGGCCTTTTTTCTTGGGGGACCACGGCGACTACTTGATCTGGATCGGTGAGTCGTCCGGCGCGTCGGAAGCCGGGATCTGAATCTCGATCTTGCTGGGATCGATCGTCGGCCCGCGGCTCAGCAGCATCGTCACCAGCTGCGGCCAGAAGATCACCACCACCACCATGATCAATTGCAGGCCAACCCACGGGATGGCGCCCCAATAAATCTCGCTGGTCTTGATCTCCTTCGGCGCCACCGCGCGCAGAGCGAACAGCGCGAAGCCGAAC
>JBQTIS010000246.1:0-3714 GCA_052387895.1 Rhodospirillales bacterium
ACCGCCAAGGACGCCAACATCAAGAGCATGGCGGACCTGAAGGGCAAGCGCGTGGCCTGGGTGGTCGGCGCGCCGTCGCTGAACCAGAACATCACGGCGCTGCTGGCCTTCGCCAACCTGACCTGGAGCGACGTGAAGAAGGTCGACTTCCCCGGCTTCGGCCAGGCGATGGACGGCCTGATCGCGAACCAGGTGGACGCGGCGTTCTCGTCCAGCATTTCGGGCCAAGCCTACAAGATCGAGGCCTCGCCGCGCGGCCTGCATTACCCCGTGATCCCGCACGCCGACAAAGCGGGCTGGGCGCGGCTCAACAAGGTGGCGCCGTTCTTCATCCCGTTCAAAGGCACGGAAGGCGCGGGGCTGTCGAAGGACAAGCCGGTCGAGTCCGCGACCTACCCCTATCCGATCCTCATGTCCTACGCCGCGCAGGCCGACGACCTGGCCTACAACATGACCCGCGCGATGATCGAGCTGTACGACGAATACAAGGCCGGCGCGCCGGGCAACAACGGCTGGGCGCTCGACCGCCAGCGGCTGGACTGGGTGGTGCCGTTGCACAACGGCGCGATCAAGTACTTCAACGAGATCGGCAAATGGAACGCCAATTTGCAAAAACACAACGACGGGCTGATCAAGCGCCAGCAGGTGCTGGCCCAGGCCTGGGACGCGACCCAGAAATCCGCGCTGGCCGATCCCGCCGCCTTCGCCAAGGCCTGGATGAAGGCGCGCGCCGACGCGCTGACCAAGGCCGGCATGGAGCCGGTGGTGACGGAGTGGTAGGCGCCGCCGCCGGCGGCCGGGAGGGGATTTGCCCGGTCGCCTGAACGGCAAGTTCGCGCTGGTCACCGGCGCGGGCTCGATCGGCCCGGGCTGGGGCAACGGCAAGGCCACCGCCGTGCTGTTCGCGCGCGAGGGCGCCAAGATCCTCGCCGCGGACATCAACCCCAAGGCCGCCGAGGAAACCTGCGCCATCATCAAGAAGGAGGGCGGCTCGGCCGAGCCCTTCGCCGCCGACGTGTCGAAGTCGGACCAAGTCAAGGCGATGGTCGGGGCCTGCCTCGCGCGCGTCGGCCGCGTCGACGTGCTGCACAACAACGTCGGGATCGTGAAAATCGGTGGGCCGGTGGAGCAGAGCGAAGAGGACTGGGACCGCGTGATCGCGGTCAACCTGAAAAGCGTGTTCCTGACCTGCAAGCACGTCCTGCCGGTGATGGAAAAACAGGGCGGCGGGGCGATCGTCAACATCTCGTCGATCGCCGCGATCCGCTGGCTGGGCGTGCCCTATATCAGCTATCACGCCAGCAAGGCGGCGATCAACCAGTTCACCCAGGCCGTGGCGATCGAGTACGCGAAAAAGAACATCCGCTGCAACGCCGTGCTGCCGGGGCTGATGAACACGCCGATGGTCCACGCGGCGCTGCCCGGCTACTACAGCGGCGGCGACGCGGCCAAGATGGTCGCGCTGCGCGACGCGCAATGCCCGACCGGCAAGATGGGCGACGCCTGGGACGTGGCCTATGCCTCGCTGTTCTTCGCCAGCGACGAGGCCAAGTACGTGACCGGCCAGTGCTTGGCGGTCGACGGCGGCATCACGGCGAAGGTGGTCTAGGCGCCGACCGCCGCATCCGTCCGCCCATTTTTCGCCACATCCTGCTAGGATGATCGCCCTGGGGACATCGCGGGGGACAGGTCGGTTCAACAGGGCGGGGTCGGCATGATCGCGACGATAAGAGTCTTTTGCCTGTCGCTGGCGTTGGCGCTGGCGGCGGTGGGAACCGCATCGGCGCAGGAAAGTGTGGCCGGGCCGGTGCTGAAAGAGGCCTACGATCTGTATTCGGCCGGCAAGCTGCCGGACGCGGCGGTGAAGTTCGAGCAGGGGCTGCGCCTCAACCCCGCGCGCGACCAGGCCGCCGTCGCCTTCTTCCTGCTCGGCGAGACCTATCGCCAGATGGGCGAGGACTTTAAGGCCAAGGCCAATTACGAGGCCTCGTTGCAGGCCAATCCCGCCAGCCAGGTGGCGCAGCAGGCGCGCGATCGACTGGCCGCCGCGCCCGCCGCCACGGCGGCGCCCGCGCTGCCATCCCCACAGGCGGCGCCCGCGCTGCCTTCGCCGCAGGCCGCGCCCGCGCTGCCGCCGCCTCCACCGCCGACCGCGAGCGGACTTCCGCCCGCGCCGCCGCCCGCACCGCCGCCGTCTGCCCAGACCGCGCCGCCGCCGCGTCCAGCCCTGCCGGTGCCCCCGGCCGCGCGCCCGCCCGCGCCGCCACGAGCGGCCCAGGCGCCGCGCCCCGCGCCGCCGCCCGCGGCGCCGCCGATCGCCCTGTTCAAACCCGGCACCATCATCAAGGACTGCGAGATATGCCCGGCGATGGTCGTGATTCCGCCCGGCGCGTTCCAGATGGGATCGAACAGCGGCGACGGCGACGAAAAGCCGGTGCATCCCGTCACCATCCCGCGCCCGCTCGCCGTGGGCCGGTTCGAGGTCACCTTCGCCGAGTACGACGCGTGCCTGGCCGCCGGCGGCTGCCGCAGCAACGTCAGCGACAACGGCTGGGGCCGCGGCACGAATCCCGTGATCCACGTCGCCTGGACCGACGCGATGGACTACGCGCGCTGGCTCAGCGCCATCACCGGCAAGCGCTACCGCCTGCCGTCCGAGGCGGAATGGGAATACGCCGCGCGCGGCGGGGCCCAATCCGAGGACGTCAAGATCGGCAAGGGCCAGGGCAACTGCGACGACTGCGGCACGCCCTGGGACAACCGGCGCGTGGCGCCGGTCGGCCGCTTCCCGCCCAACGGCTACGGGCTTTACGACATGCTGGGCAACGCTTGGGAGTGGACGCTGGACTGCTGGGTCGACAACTATCGCGGCGCGCCGCCCGACGGCCTGGCGCGGGCCAACGGCGACTGCTCGCGCCGGGTCCTGCGCGGCGGCGGCTACAAGGACGGGCGCGACAGCAGCCGCGCCGCCAACCGCAACAAGGACCCGATCACCGACCGCGACCCGGACAACGGCTTCCGCGTGGTGCGCGAACTGCCCTGAGGCCCGCGCGCTAGGCGCCGCCGCGGCCGCGCAGCCAGCGGAACCCCACCGGCGCGGCCAAGAGCACGATGAACAGCCGCACGGCGTGGTGCGTGGCGACGAACGCCACGTCGATCGACAGCGCCAGCGCCACTAGCCCCATCTCCACCACGCCCCCTGGCGCGTAGGCCAGCGTCAGCGCCTGGGTGCTGAGGCCGGTGATGCCGTGCAGAATCCACGCCGACAGCACGGCGATGCCCAACAGGATGACGGCGAAGACCGCGCCGTGGCTGATCGGCCGCACGATCTCCTGCATCGTCGTGCCGGCGAAGCGGCAGCCGACCGCCACGCCCAGGACCACCTGCGCGGCCGACACCAGCGCGATCGGCGGGCGGGCCGCGGTAAGCTCGGTCATGTGAACGATCGCGCTGACGAACATCGGCCCCAGCATGTCGCCCGCGGGTATGCGCGCGACGCGGCCAAGCACGAAGCCGGCCACGGCGCAGGCTCCCAGCTTCGCCAGCTCCGCCACCGGAACCTGCAGCAGGCCGATATTGGCCGCCGCGTTGGCGGTGGGCACGTAGCCCGCGAACAGCCGGAACCAGATCGGGATCGTGAACACGACCAGCAGGATGCGCACGGCATGCAGCAGCGAGATGGCGCGCTCGTCGCCGCCCATCTGCCCGCCGACG
>JBQTIS010000247.1:0-5230 GCA_052387895.1 Rhodospirillales bacterium
GCGCCGCGCGGCGGCCGGCGCCGGGGGGCTGGGCTATTTCGCCGCCGCGGTGGCCGTTCCCGCGCGCGCCCGGGCGCCCCCGGTGGGGCGCGACGGCGAGGGGGCGGAGAAGTTCGTCACCATCACCGTCACCGGCGCCGCCGGCGACCGGGCGGCCCGCGCCATCGCGCTCGCCATCGCCAACTCGCCGCTGGTCAAGACCGCCATCGCCGGGGCCGACGCCAACTGGGGCCGCATCGTCATGGCCGTGGGCAAGGCCGGCGAGAAGGCCGACCGCGACCGGCTCAGGGTGGCGATCGGCGGCGTCGCCATCGCGCTGAAGGGCGCCGTGGCGCCGGGCTACGACGAAACCCCGGTCGCGGCGCACATGAAGGGCCGCGAAATCGACATCAAGGTCGACGTGGGCGTGGGGCGCGGCAAGGCGACGGTGTGGACCTGCGACCTGACCCACGGCTACATCAACATCAACGGCGACTATCGCAGTTGACGCCGGGCCGGCCGCGTCAGCGCCGCGGCTCGACCGACGCCAACAGGCCGCCGATCATCGAGTCGCTGCTTCTGGCCTTGACCCTTTCGATGTAGCCGCGCGCGCGTTCGGCATCGCCGCGCGCCTTGGCGATGTCGAAACCGGCCATAAGCAGGCCGGGCTCGTCGGTCCAAAGCTTTAGGCCGGCCTCGATCGTGCCGAATGCCTCGTCCGGCCGCCCCGCGTGGTGCATCAGCGTCGCGTATCGAGCGTAGCAGGCCGGATTGGGGTCGTCGCGCATCCGCTGGGTGATCGATTGCAAGGCGAATTGGGCCGCCGGGTGGCTGGCGTCGAACCTGAAGATCGACGGTTCGCTGTTGTCGCCCTTTTCCACGATCAGCAGATTGTGGACCGCCCGGACCGACTTGACGTCCTTCAGGTATTCCGCGGGCTCGTATGCGGGGACTTCCACCCTGATCTCGGCCCGGTGCAGGCTTTGCACCATCGCGGCGATGAAGTTCAGCAGCTTCGCCCCGTTCTGCGACCCGCCCCATTTCGGCCAGAACGCCGTCTGCGTATCCTCGATCACGTAGATGCCGCGTTCGCTCATGCGCGGAAACAGGAAGCCGAAGCTCGCGAGCATGTCGTCCGGCCGGTGGCTTCCGTCGTCCACGACGATGTCGAACGGGCCGTGGTTGTCCACCAGCCGTTTCAGGAACAAAAGGTCGTTCTGCGATCCCCGTTCGCACCGCACGCTGCGGGCAGCGCCAGGCTTTTCTGGTGGACGTCGATCCCGACGATCCGGGCGTTGGGGAAATACTCCGCCCACATGCGCAGGGATTCGCCGCCGAAGTCCCTGAGGCCGAATCCGCCGATCCCGATCTCCAGAACCCGCAGCTCCTTCAGCCGAATGTCGCGGAACAGTTCGTGATAGATGGGGGTGTAGAAATGCTCGCCCCATTTGTCGGTGCCGTGCTTGATCGCCAGGTGGGTCAACAGGTCGATGTCGGGCACGGGTACGATCTCCGTATTGCGCGCCGCGGGCCGGTTTCGGAGGCCGGTTTCCGCTGGCTCGAACGGCCCGCCGCCGTGATAGAATTTCAGCATGATCGCCATTACGCAAGACGAGGATTCCTTCGCCCCGCTCGAATCCGGGCGGCTGATCCTGCGCCGGTTGCAGCTCGCCGACGCCGACGCGTTGGCGCGGCTGGTCGGCGACTGGGACATCATCAAGAACCTCTCCGACGCGCCCTATCCCTATCCGCCGGGCCTGGCGCAACGCTGGATCGCGTCCACCAGGCGCGGCATCGACGAGCGCACGGACTACGCCCTGGCGATCGCGCCCCGCGATTTGGAAGGCCCGGTCGGCGCGATCCTTTTGCGCCAAAGCCAGCGCGAGCCCGCCCTCGCCGGGGCGCCAGCCAAGCTTCAGCGCGGGAGATCGGCCGAGATCGGCTATTGGATCGGCCGCGGGTTCTGGGGCCGCGGTTACGCGCGCGAGGCGGTCGGGCGCATGGTGCGCTTCGCCTTCGACGAACTGGGGATCGAGCGCGTGTGGGGCGCGGTCCTGACCGACAACCCGGCCTCGTGCCGCGTGCTCGAGGCCGAGGGGTTCAAGCTGGCGGGCGAGGCCGATTACGACTTCCCCGCGCGCGGGGGGCTGAAGCGCGTCCATGTCTACGCCATCGACCGCGCCGACCTGGCGCTGACCCCGCCGCCCAGGATCGTTCTGGTCAGCGCCGTGGCGCTGGTCGACGGCGACGGGCGCGTGCTGCTGGCGCGTCGGCCCTGGGGCAAGCCGATGGCGGGCCTGTGGGAGTTTCCCGGCGGCAAGGTGCACGAGGGCGAAACGCCGGAGCGCGCGCTGATCCGCGAGCTGAAAGAGGAGCTGGGCATCGACGTGACGCAAAGCTGCCTCGCGCCCTTCACCTTCGCCTCGCACCGCTACACCCAGTTCCACCTGCTGATGCCGCTTTATGTGTGCCGGGTGTGGCAGGGGCAGGTGACGGCGCGCGAGGGCCAGGAGCTGGCCTGGGTCGAAAAGGGCCGTCTCGCCGGCTATCCCATGCCGCCGGCCGACCGGCCGCTCTCGGCGATGCTCAGGGATTTTTTGTGAGGAACATTCACCACAGAGGCGCGGAGGCACGGAGATAATTTTTTGGGAATGCGCGGCTACTGGCCGCGCCAAAACCCATCCCCTCTGCGCCCCTGTGTCTCCGTGGTTGGTTCTATTTCTTCAGGCTCTCGATGAACGCCACCAGGTCGTCGATGTCCTTGGTGGTGAGCCGGAACTGCGGCATCGGCGGGTGCGGGTTGAACAGGAAGGCGCGGATCGCGCCGGGCGTTTTTTCCCTGGCGATGGTCGGGAACGGCGGCACGTCGGCCAGGCCCGCCTTTTGCTCGCCGCCGACGAGATGGCACCCCACGCACCAAACGTCGGCGGTGCGCTTGCCCGCCGCGGCGTCGCCCGCCGCCAAAGCGGGGTTGCACCCCGCCAGCAACGCCGCCGCGGCGGCCGCGGCCAGCAATCCCGACCCAGTGGTCTTTATCCGCTTCATTCCGGCCCTCCTGCCTGTATCGCCGATAGCTTAGCGCCGGGAAGACGGCGAGCCTTGACGCAGATCAACGCGGCCTGCGGCGGTTGGGCGCCTTGTCGCCGGCCGGGCGCTCCTGCGTGCCCAGGGCGTCGGCCAGGCGCTTTGCCGCGCTGCCGGGTCTGAGCGCTCTGGGCTGGTCCCCGCCCGGCGCCCAGCCCGTCAGATACACGATCTGGAACCGCGCGCGCACCCGCCCGTCGGCCTGCGCGAAGCGGCGCGCGTAAAGCTCGCCGGCGGTGAACAGCGCGGCGCGGGCCAGCGGACGGCGCGGCCGCGCCTCGACCGCGTTGCTTTCGCCCATGCCGCGCAAATCGCGCATCAGCCCGAAGGCGTTGTCGTAGGTGACGTTGATGACGTCGGCGTCGGCCACGGGCAAGGCGAAGCCCGCGCGTTGCAGCAGCGCGGCGCCGTCGCGCAAATCCGCGAACGGCGAGATGCGCGGCCCCGCGCCGCCGGTCGCCTCGGCTTCGGCCGCCAGGAACGCCTCGCGCAGCTCGGCCAGCGTGCCGTAGCCGAACAGCGCGCCCAGGAACAGCCCGTCCGGCTTCAGCGCCCGGCGGATTTGCGCCAGCGCTCCGGGCAAATCGTTGACCCAGTGCAGGCTCAGGCAGCTCAGCACCAGATCGAAGCTCGCTTCGGCGAAGGGAAGCGCCTCCTCGTCGGCCACCACCGCCGGCGCGGCCTTGCGCGCGGCGCGCGCCAGGCGCTCCGACAGCTCGGCCTGCACCAGCGTCTCGACGCCGCCGCGGCTTTTCAACGCCGCGTGCATCAGCCCGGCGCGCGCGCCCAAATCCAGCGCCAGGGGGAAGCGGCGCTTCACGTCGTCCAGCCGGTCGGCCAGGCGCTCCGCCACCTCGCGGAACAGGAAATCGTGGCGCGCGAAATCGCCGGCCCTGCGGTCGCGCCGGACGCGCACCAGGCGGCGGTCGAACACCCGCGTCGGATCGGGGCCGTCGGCGGTCATGGCGCATATTAGCCGCCGGCCGCGGCCGGCGCTGCTAGAATTGGCCCATGGACCGGCTGCTCACGGGGGTCTCGATCCTGCGCGGGGTGGGCAGGCGCGCGCTCGACGCGCTGCTGCCGCCGCGCTGCCTTGCTTGCGGCGCGATCGTCGACGAGCCGGGCGCGCTGTGCGCGCCCTGCTGGGCCAAGCTCGCCTTCATTTCGCCGCCGGTCTGCGCGCGCTGCGGGCTCGCCTTCGAGCTGCCGCCGCAGCGGGAATCCCCGGCGAATCCGGTCGAATGCGCGGCCTGCGCCGCCGGCCCGCCCGCGTTCGACCGGGCGCGCGCGGCGCTCGCCTATGACGACCAGGTGAAATCGCTGGTGCTGCGCTTCAAGCACGCCGACGCCACGCACGCGGCGCCCGGCTTGGCGCGCTGGATGGCGCGGGCCGGCGCCGAGCTTCTGGCGCAATGCGACCTGATCGCCCCGGTGCCGCTGCACCGCTGGCGGCTGTTGTGGCGGCGCTACAACCAGGCGGCGCTGCTGGCGCTGGGCCTCGGCCGGCTGGCGCGCAAGCCGGCCGTGCCCGACCTGCTGGTGCGACGGCGCGCCACGCCGTCCCAGGGGCGCCTCGGGCCGGCGCAGCGCCGCGCCAACGTCGCCGGCGCGTTCGCCATCCGGCGCGGCCGCGCCGATGCGATCGCGGGCAAGCGCGTGCTGCTGGTCGACGACGTGCTCACCACCGGGGCGACCGCCGAGGAATGCGCCAAGGTTCTGAAACGCGCGGGCGCCCAGGCGGTCGACGTGCTCACCCTGGCGCGCGTCAACCGTCCGCGTAGCGCCTAGATTCGGGCCTTGGGATGCGGCAAAATGCCGTCATGGCCAAGGTCGAGATTTACAGCTCCTTTCTCTGCGGCTATTGCGCGCGCGCCAAGGCGCTGCTCGGGCGCAAGGGCGTGAAGTACGAGGAGATCGACGTGATGGCGCACCCCGGCCGGCGCGACGAGATGCGCCGGCGCGCGGGCGGGCGCAACACCGTGCCGCAAATCTTCATCGACGGCGCGCATGTCGGCGGCAGCGACGATCTCTATGCTCTGGAAGCCGCCGGCAAGCTCGACGCGCTCTTGGCCGCCAAGGCCTGATCCGATTCCCTAGAGCGTTTCACTGATTGTCTGAAGCGTATCCTGCGTTGGCGAAGTAGTTGGAGCATTCGTGGGGCTGGATT
>JBQTIS010000248.1:0-6334 GCA_052387895.1 Rhodospirillales bacterium
GCTGCGCCGGCCATGCCGGCCAGCACGCGCCGGCGCGTGGGGGTAACTTGCCTGGTCATCGCTTCCTCCCGGTTCAGCGGCATTGAGCGCCTATTTTCGCCGCGTCCTTGTATTGACGTGTTGCGCCCGCGTAGTATTCCGGCCCGTCTCGCCCGCTGTCAATCGAGCGCCCGCGGCCCGATGCGAGGTTTCGCAGCGCTCCGGGGCGCCGCACCGCGATTTCCCGCCCATGATCCTCGAATGATCCTCGTATCCGCCTTCGTCCTCGGCCTCGTCGCGCTGACCTCGTTCGTCTCGGGTATTTTCGGCGTGGCCGGCGGGCTGATCCTGATGGGCGGCCTGATCTACCTGCTGCCGGTGGCGCAGGCGATGATCGTGCACGGCGCCGCGCAGTTCGTCTCGAACGCCTCGCGCACGGTATTATGGCGCAAGTTCCTGGTGTGGGACCTGATCGCGAAGTTCACCGTCACCAGCGTGCTGTGCCTGGCGGCGTTCTGGTTCATAAGCTTCGTGCCGTCGAAGAACCTGGTGCTGTTCATCCTGGGCGCCTCGACCGTGATTCTGTTCTTCGTGCCGGATTGGCTGGCCCCCAAGATCACCCAGCCCGGCGTCGCCTACCTTTGCGGCATCCTGGGCACGGCGCTGATCCTGATCGCCGGCGTCTCGGGGCCGTTCCTCGACCAGTTCTTCGTGCGCACGGACCTGGACCGGCGCAAGACCATCGCCACCAAGGCGGCGATGCAATGCGTCTCGCATGTCGTGAAGGTGATCTATTTCGCCGGCGTCGCCACCGGCGGGCTCGACCGCGAATGGCTGCTGCTGCTCCTGGTCGTGCCGGTCGTGTCGATCCTGGCCGCGACCGCCGCCTCTCGGGTGCTCGAGCGCATGACCGACAAGCAGTTCTACTGGTGGACGCGCCGCATCGTGCTGGTGCTGGGCTGCTACTACCTGGTCGAAGCCGCGCGCAACTGGATGACTTAGGAGTCCGCGATGGCCGCGAACGCGATCGCCACGCGCTGCTGCATCGCCGGCGGCGGCCCGGCCGGGATGATGCTGGGCCTGCTGCTGGCGCGCGCCGGGGTGGACGCGGTGGTGCTGGAAAAGCACGCGGACTTCCTGCGCGATTTCCGCGGCGACACGATCCACCCCTCGACGCTCGAGGTGATGCACGAGCTGGGCCTGCTGGAGGCATTCCTTCGGCTGCCGCACCAGAAGGTCGCGCGCATGGGCACGGCGTTTGGCGACGAGACGCTGATCTTCGCCGACATGTCGCGCCTCTCCGCGCGCTGCAAGTTCATCGCCTTCATGCCGCAATGGGATTTCCTCAACTTCATCGCCGCCGAGGCGGCGCGCTATCCGACGTTCAGGCTGCTGATGCGGACTGAGGCCGTGGAGCCGATCGAGGAAGCCGGACGCGTCGCGGGCGTATCGGCGCTGACGGGCGACGGCGCGCTCGCCATCCGCGCCGATCTGGTGGTGGCCGCGGACGGCCGGAATTCCGCGCTGCGCGCCAAGGCGGGATTGCCGGTCGAGGAGTTCGGCGCGCCGATGGACGTGCTGTGGTTCCGGCTGTCGCGCCGCGCCGGCGACACCGACCAGTCCATGGGCCGCTTCGGCGCCGGCCACATCTTCGTGATGATCAACCGCGGCGACTATTGGCAATGCGGCTTCGTGATTCCGAAAGGGACGATCGCCGAGGTGCATCGGTGCGGCCTTGACGCGTTCCGGGCCGAGGTGGCCGCGGCGGCGCCGTTCACCGCGGGCCGGCTGGACGAGATCCGGGCCTGGGACGACGTGAAGCTGCTGACGGTCCAGGTGGACCGCCTGACGCGCTGGCACAAGCCCGGGCTGCTTATGATCGGCGACGCGGCGCACGCCATGTCGCCGATCGGCGGGGTCGGCATCAACCTGGCGATCCAGGACGCGGTGGCCGCGGCCAATATCCTGTGGCGGCCGCTGGCCGAGGGCCGGCTGAACGAAGGACACCTGGCGGCGGTGCAGAAGCGGCGCGAATTTCCCACCCGTGCGACCCAGGGCCTGCAACTGATGATGCAGAAGCGCGTCATCACCCGGGTGCTGGGCGGAGCCGCGCCTGCCCGCGCGCCGCTGGTCATGCGCCTGATCGCCAACACGCCATTGCTCAACCGGCTGCCCGCCCGGCTGATCGGCATGGGCATCAGGCCCGAGCACGTAAACAGCCCGGAATTGGCGGCGCGGGGTTAGATCGGCGGATTCCGCCCGCAACCGCATCTGCCCGCCAATTGGGCCGCGACCGCCGGGCACGCATCTTGCACACATCCGTTGCTTGACCGCCAATCGGCGGGTCAGGTCTAATGGCGCGCTGGTTGCCGTCGCGGGGGATTGGGTAAACGACTGGATTCGTTAAGAAACGGCGCGGCGTTGCGTGCGTTACCGGATGGCCAGCATCAACGGGGAGGTTCACATGCCGAAATTCGTTGCCAGAGCTCTTGCCGTGTCGGCGATGTCGGCCGTTCTGGCCGTGTTCGCCGCGCCGGCGGAGGCGCAGAAAACCCTCAAGTTCCAGTCCACCTGGCCTGCCAGCCTGACGCTGCAGGACAATTTCCGATTCTTCGGCGAACGGGTCGACAAGCTGACCGGCGGGCAGTTGAAGATCGAGACCCTGGCCGCCGGCCAGATCGTGCCGCCGTTCGAGGTGCTAGACGCCACTCATAAGAAGGTGATCGATGGCGCGCACGCCATCGCCTACTCCTGGGTCGGCAAGAACAAAGCCGCGACCCTGTTCTCGAACACGCCCGCCGGCATCGCCGGAATGGACCAGATCGACTTCATGGGCTGGATCTACGAAGGCGGCGGGCTGCAGCTGTGGTGGGACTTCTACCAGAAAGAGCTGAAGCTCAACGTCATCGCCTTCCCGATCCTGCCCTCGAGCCCGCAGGCGCTGGGCTGGTTCAAGCGGCCAATCAAGGACTTGGCCGACTTCAAGGGCATGAAGTGCCGGCAGACCGGCATTGTCGCCGAAGTTTATCAGCGCATGGGCATGCAGACGGTCAACATGGCCGGCGGCGAAATCGTGCCCTCGGCCCAACGCGGTGTGATCGACTGCGCGGAGTGGGTCGGCGGCGTCGAGGATTTGAGGCTGGGCCTGCCCCAGGTGTGGAAGTACCACTACACACCGGGCATGCATGAAAGCGCTTCGATCGGCGAGCTGATGATCAACAGCGAGGTGTTCTTCGCCCTGCCGCCGCAGCAGCAGGAAGCGATCCGCTCGGCGACGGTCGAGACCTTCACGCGCTGGTGGGCCAAGTGGCAAATGCAGAATGCCGACGCGATCGAAGAAATGGTGACCAAGCACGGCACGCAGCTGTTGCGCACGCCGCCCGCGATCCTGGTCGAGTTCTTCAAGGCCTGGGACGCGATCGCGAAGGAAGAGTCGGAGAAGAACCCGTTCTTCAAGAAGGTGTTCGCCTCGCAATACAACTACGCGAAGAAGGTGGTCCCGGCGAAGCGCTTCATGTTCCCGCCGTATTCCTTCGCGGCGAACTACTATTTCCCCGAAAAGAAGCAATAGCCCTGGGGCGCAAACAGGGGCGGAGAGCCGCCCCTGTTTTTCTTTCCGCCGCCCCCGGCCCCCGACATCGCGCCCGGTCCTGAAATTGTCGAATCCGTGGAAATCCTGAAATGGCCGCGCCGTCACCGGCCTTGATCGCGGCGGTCCGCGCCATCGACCGGTTCACCGACACGACCGGCACCTGGGTGGCGTGGCTGAACGTCCCCTTGGTCCTGGTCGTGTGCTGGGAGGTGGGCGCGCGTTACCTGTTCGACGCGCCGACCATCTGGTCGTTCGACGCCACCTACATGCTGTACGCGGCCATCTTCATGCTGGGCGCGGCCTATGCGCTGCACAAGGGCGCGCATATCCGCACCGACTTTTTCTTCGAGCGCTGGTCGATCAGGACCAGGGGCATCATCGATTCGATCGCCTATATCGTGTTCTTCTTTCCCTCGCTGGCGGTGTTCCTGGCCGTCAGCGGCCACGAAGCGTGGTACGCGTTCCAGATCAACGAGACCTCGGAGCAGACGCCGTGGCGGCCGATCCTGTGGCCGTTCAAGGGCGTGGTGCCGCTGACCTGCTTGTTGCTGATGGTCCAGGGTATCTCCGAGACGATCAAGAGCGTCTATGCCTGGCGCGCGGGCATCGAGCTCGAGCACAAAGAGAAGATCGAGGTCTAGCCGATGACCGGTCTCGCCCTGCTCGGCCTGGTGATGCTGGTGGTGATGATCGGCGCAATCTTCATCGGCTTCCCGATCAGCTTCACGCTGCTGTTCCTGGCGCTGTCGTTCGGCTATTTCGGGCTGGGCGCCGTGGTGTTCGACCTGGCCTATTTCCAGGTCATCGGCATGATGAAGGAAGAGCTGCTGGCCGCGGTGCCGCTGTTCGTGTTCATGGGCTTCGTCACCGAGCAGGCCGGGCTGATGGAGCGTCTGTTCTCCGCGTTCCGCGCCCTGTTGGCGCCGGTCCGCGGGGCGCTGTTCGCGGTTGTGATCCTGACCGCCACGGTGTTCGCGATGGCCACCGGCATCGTCGGCGCGGCGGTCACGGTGCTGGGCATCATGGCCAGCCCGATCATGATCAAGACGGGCTACGACGCGAAGCTCGCGGCGGGCGCGATCACCGCCGGCGGGACGCTCGGCATCCTGATCCCACCCTCGGTGATGCTGATCGTGATGGGGCCTGTGCTGGGCGTGTCGGTGGCCGACCTTTACGCCGCTGCCTTCGGGCCGGGCTTCCTGCTCGCCGGCCTTTACCTCGCCTACCTGATGGGCCGCGCGTTTTTCAATCCCAGCCTCGGGCCCCCGGTGCCGAAGGCGGAGCGCGTGCACAGCGTGGCCACGATCGCCAAGGAGGTGGTCATGGGCGTGGTGCCGCTGGGGGCGCTGATCGGGGCCACGCTGGGATCGATCCTAGCGGGGGTGGCGACGCCGACCGAGGCCGCCGGCTTCGGCGCCGCGGGCGCGATGCTGCTGGCCGCGGCTTATGGCAGGCTCAGCTACGCCAGTCTCAAGCGCTCGGTGTTGGCGGCCACCGCCACGTCCAGCATGGTGCTGCTGTTGGCGGTCACCTCCAACGTGTTCGGCGCTGTGTTCTCGCGCCTGGGCACGGCGGGCTGGATCACCGACACGCTGCTGGCGCTGCCGGTGCCGCCGACCGCGATGCTGCTGCTGGTGGTCGTGCTGATCTTCCTTTTGGGCTGGCCGTTCGAGTGGCCGGCGATCGTGCTGGTGTTCCTGCCGATCTTCTATCCCGTGGTGGCGGCGCTGAAGTTCGACTTGATCTGGTTCGGCGCGCTGGTGGCGGTGGTGCTGCAGACCGCGTTCCTGTCGCCGCCGGTGGCGATGTCGGCCTATTACCTGAAGCAGGTGGTCAAGGCCTGGTCGCTGGCCACCATCTACAAGGGCATGTTCGAATTCATGATGCTGCAGATCGTCGCCATTGGGCTGATCATCATGTTCCCGCCGATCGCCACTTATTTCCCCGACGTGCTGCGCGAGGCCGCGGCGTCGGCGAAGGTCGAGAAGGTCGACGACAGCATGAACAAGCTGGAAGACGACCCGCTGAAGGAAGCTGAGCAGGGCGAGACCAAGCCCAAGCCCTGATGGCCGGGTGCGCCTAAAGTTTGAAAATCCGCCGAGCGTTCCCGCCACGCACGGCCTCGCACTGATCCTGGGGCAAGTCGTCGACGCGTTTTAGGCAGCCCACCATGTCGCCGATGTTGTGCGGATAGTCCGAGCCGTACATCACCTTGTCGGCGCCGCCCACCTCGATCGCCAGCTTCAGCGCCTCGGGCCGGTACGTCACCGCGTCGTAGTAGATGCGCTTCAAGTATTCGCTCGGCCGCGTCTGGGTCTTGGTTCGGGCGGCGTTCATGTTGTCGTGGCACTGGTCGAGCCGCCCGACAAGAAACGGCAGCGCGCCGCCGGCGTGCGAGGCGATCAGCTTGAGATTCGGATAACGGTCCAGGAACCCGTCGAAGAAGATGCGCGCGAAAGCCAGGCTGGTGTCGAACATGAAGCCGATCGAGGCGATCAGGTTGAACTGCCGCATGTCCATGACCGGAGTGCCCGGCGGGGCGGTGGGGTGCACCAGCACCGGCAGCGCGCGGTCGTCGATCGCCTGCCACACCGGCGCGAACAGCGGGTCGGTCAGCGACTTGTTGCCGATATTCGCCAGCACCATCACCCCGACCGCGCCCAGGCCGCAGGCGCGCCTAAGCTCCTCGACCGCCTGGTCGGGATACTCCCAGGGCAGCGAGGCGAGCCAGCGGATGCGTTGGGGATAGGTCTTCTCGGCCTC
>JBQTIS010000249.1:0-4606 GCA_052387895.1 Rhodospirillales bacterium
GGGTGGTGACGCGCCGGTCCCGCGGCGCCGCAGCCGAGGTAAGCGACTTGGGCGCGATGGTCAACCGGCTGGCGATCTACATCGGTCCGGCGTTCATCGCCGCGGCGCTGGCGGTTCCGTTCTACGCCTATGCGATCGACGACAAGCGGCTGGTCGACCTGGGCATCCTGATCTTCACCTACATCATGCTGGGCTGGGGCCTGAACGTGGTGGTGGGCTTGGCCGGGCTCTTGGACCTGGGCTACGTGGCGTTTTACGCCGTCGGCGCCTACAGCTACGCGATCATCTCGATCAATCTCGGGCTGAACTTCTGGGAAACCCTGCCGATCGCGGGCGCGATGGCCGCCACGTTCGGCATTCTGTTGGGTTTTCCCGTGCTGCGTCTGCGCGGCGACTACCTGGCGATCGTGACGCTGGGCTTCGGCGAGATCATCCGCATCATTCTGCTGAACTGGAACGAGCTGTCGAACGGGCCCAAGGGCATCGACAACATTCCGCGGCCGAGCTTCTTCGGCATGCAATTCGGCTCCGCCGCGCCGAAGGGGACGGTCAGCTTCCACGAGTTTTTCAATATCGATTTTTCGCCCATGCACCGGCAAATCTATCTCTACTACATCATCATGGTGCTGGCGCTGCTCACCAACTGGTTCACGCTGCGCATCCGCAAGCTGCCGATCGGCCGCGCATGGGAGGCGCTGCGCGAGGATGAAACCGCCTGCCGCGCGCTCGGCATCAACCCGACCAACACCAAGCTGACGGCCTTCGCCATCGGCGCCATGTACGGCGTCTTCGCCGGATCGTTCCTCGCCACGCGCCAGGGCTTCATCAGCCCCGAGAGCTTCAACTTCCTCGAATCGGCCATCATCCTATCCATCGTCGTGCTCGGCGGCATGGGCAGCCAGATCGGCGTGGTGGTCGCCTCGATCGTGCTGATCGGCGGGCCGGAGTGGTTCCGCGACCTCGAGGCCTATCACATGCTCGCCTTCGGCGGGTTGATGGTGGCGATCATGATCTGGCGCCCGCAAGGGCTGCTGGCCCACCGCGAGCCCACCATCAGCCTCAAGCCGCCGGCGGGGGGCAAGGCGCGATGACCGCGGCCGCGAGCGGCGAAGCGCCGCTGCTGCAGGTGGATCACCTGACCATGCGCTTCGGCGGCCTGGTGGCGGTGGACGACGTGTCGTTTTCGGCGCGCAACGCGCAGATCACCGCGATCATCGGCCCCAACGGCGCGGGCAAGACCACCGTGTTCAACTGCCTGACCGGCTTCTACAAGCCCACGGTGGGGCGGCTGTGCCTGCGTCCGCCGGGCGGCGGCGAGTTCCTGCTGGAGCAGATGGAGGGTTTCCGCATCGGCCAGCACGCGCGCGTGGCGCGCACGTTCCAGAACATCCGGCTGTTCCCGCGCATGTCGGTGCTGGAGAACCTGATCGTGGCGCAGCACAACAAACTGATGCGCGCCTCGGGATTCACGTTCTTGGGCCTGATCGGGCTGCCCGTCTACGCGGCGGCCGAGCACAAGGCGGTCGATCTCGCGCGCTATTGGCTCGACCGCGTGGGACTGACCGAGCGCGCCAACGAGGACGCCGGCAACCTGCCCTATGGCGCGCAGCGGCGGATCGAGATCATCCGCGCCATGTGCACCGAGCCGCGCCTGCTGTGCCTGGACGAGCCCGCGGCGGGCTTGAACCCGCGCGAGTCGGCCGAGTTGAACGAGCTGCTGCTGTTCATCCGCGACGGGCACAAGATCGGCGTGCTGCTGATCGAGCACGACATGAGCGTGGTGATGAAAATATCGGACCACGTCGTGGTGCTCGATTATGGCCGCAAGATCTCGGACGGCACCCCGGCCGCGGTGCGCGCCGACCCGGCGGTGATCCGCGCCTATCTGGGCGAGGAAGAGGACGAAGCGCTGCCGCCCGAGGTGGCGAAGGATCTTGGCGCGAGCGGCCGCGCCAACGGCGGAACCCGCGCCCGGCCGTCATGAACGCCATGCTGTCGGTCCAGGGCGTCCGCACTTTCTACGGCCATATCGAGGCGCTCCGCGGCGTCGATGTCGAGGTCAAGCAGGGCGAGATCGTGACGCTGATCGGCGCCAACGGCGCGGGCAAGTCGACCCTGCTGATGACGATCTGCGGCACGCCGCAAGCTTCGGCCGGCCGTATCATGTTCGATGGGCGCGACATCACGCGCGTTCCCACGCACGTGATCATGCGCGGCGGAATCGCCCAGGCGCCGGAAGGGCGCCGGATTTTCCCGCGCATGACGGTGCTGGAGAATCTCCAGATGGGCGCGCTGTCCGGCAAGCCGGAGGATTTCGCCCCCGACCTGGAGCGCGTGTTCAAGATCTTTCCGGTGCTGAAGGATCGCCAGTCGCAGCGCGGCGGCACCTTGTCGGGCGGCGAACAGCAGATGCTGGCCATCGCCCGGGCGTTGATGAGCCGCCCGCGCCTGTTGCTGCTGGACGAACCGTCGCTGGGGCTGGCGCCGATGATCGTGCGCCAGATCTTCCAGGTGATCCGGGAGATCAACCGCGAAACCGGCGTGACCGTGTTCCTGGTCGAGCAGAACGCGTATCACGCGTTGAAGCTGGCGCATCGCGGATACGTGATGGTCAACGGCCAGATCGCGCTGAGCGGCACCGGCGCCGAGCTTTTGGCCAATCGCGAGGTGCGGGCCGCCTATCTGGAAGGCGGGATTCACGACGCCGCGACGCCCGCGGCCGGGTCCGGAGGGCGCGCATGACGCCGACGCCGTTCCAGGAATTCCAGATTCAAATTCTGGTGTCGTCGTTCGTGGTGTTCGGCGGGTTCGCGCTGATGACCGGGCAGGCGCTGGCGCGCACGTGGCGGCACTGGGCCCAGGGAATCGGTTACGGCGTTCTGTTGTGGATGGGCGCGCGGCTGGCCGAGTTCGTGCTGTTCATCGGGCGTTCGCAAACGCTGCCCGAGTACGTCTCGCAGAACGTCGGCTTTTCCATAGGAAGCGGGCTCTATCTCGTCGCCGTCACGATATTCGCCCACCGCGTCACGTTGGCGCGGATGATGGTGACGCAATATCCGTGGCTGTACGAGCGGGCGGGATTGTTCTCGTGGCGGGCAAAAGGCTGATTTTTGGGCCGCCACTGTCGCGCCAGCCCGGCCATTGCCAGGGTGGCACTAGTTGTGGCATCAATAGTTTAAGGCCCGGTGCATCTACCCAGTCGTAGGCCAGGGCCCGTTTCGGGGGTTCAAACATCACCAGGGAGAAGAACGCAATGCGTAGGCTTACAGGGATTCTGATGGCCGCGGTGGCGGCGGGCGCCTTGGCCGCGTCTGCCAGCGCGCAGGACGTGGTGGTGGCCACGGCCGGCCCACTGACCGGCGGCGACGCCGTGTTCGGCGAGCAGATGAAAAAGGGCGCCGAAATGGCGGTGGCCGACATCAACGCCGCCGGCGGCCTGTTGGGCAAGAAGCTGAAGCTCGAGCTCGGCGACGACCAGTGCGAGCCGAAGCAGGCTCTGCCGGTCGCCAACTCGTTCGTGCAGAAGAAGGTCGTGTTCGTCGCCGGCCATTACTGCTCGGGCGTGTCGATCCCGGCCTCGGCGGTCTATGTCGAGAACAACATCCTTCAGATCACGCCGGCCTCGACCAACCCGCGCCTGACCGACGAAGCGAAGAAGAAAGGCTGGACGACGGTGCTGAGGACCTGCGGACGCGACGACATCCAAGGCGTCGTCGCCGGCGAGTTCCTGTCCGAGAAGTACAAGGGCAAGAAGGTCGCGATCCTGCACGACAAGAGCGCGTACGGCCAGGGCATCGCCGACGAGACCAAGAAGAACTACAACAAGGGCGGCGGAAAAGAAGCCCTCTACGACTCGTTCCAGAAGGGCGACAAGGACTTCACCGCGCTGATCAGCAAGATGAAGGCCGGTGGCATCGACGTCGTCTATGTCGGCAGCTATCACACCGAAGTCGGCCTGATGGTCAAGCAGGCGCGCGAGCAGGGCTTCAAGGCCCAGTTCGTCAGCGAGGACGCGCTGGTCACCGACGAGTTCTGGAAAGTGGCCGGGCCCGCGGGCGAGGGGCTGCTGATGACCTTCGCGCCGGACCCGATCGCCGAACCGGCGGCCAAGGCGATCGTCGAAAAGTTCATGAAGGCCGGCTACAAGCCCGAGGGTTACACCCTCTACACTTATGCCGCGTACCAGGTGTACGCGGAGGCGGTGAAGAAGGCGGGCACCTTCGACGCGAAGAAGGTCGCCGCGCAAATCCATGGCAAGACGTTCAACACGGTGCTCGGCAAGCTGATCTATGACGACAAGGGCGACGTGTCGAACTCCAACTACGTCTGGTACGTCTGGGGCAAGGACGGCAAGTACAAGCAAATGTAAGGCTGACGCTTCTCCCCGGCGACGGGGCGAGGGAGCGGCCCGGCGGGAAACCGCCGGGCCGTTTCGTTTTCGGACTGTTTATAGATTCCGGCGCCGCTCCGGCTCGCGCCGCCTAGAGCGTTTCACTGATTGTCTGAAGCGTATCCTGCGTTGGCGAAGTAGTTGGAGCATTCGTGGGGCTGGATTGCGGCGACGAGGGCTCCGATGTGACGCCAGGCGTCTTCGACGGTGCGTTTC
>JBQTIS010000250.1:0-2350 GCA_052387895.1 Rhodospirillales bacterium
GGCCAACCAGCGCCTCAACTCCCTCTTTTTCCCATCATGTTGGGCCCCCCCCCCCACCCCCCCCCCCCTATATGGGGTTGGGTACTCTTTTTTGTGTCCCCCCCCCCCCGGCGCGACGCAAGTCGCGTCGAGCGGGAGGGAGTTAGGGGGAGGGGCGCGCGTGGCGGCCCGTCGCCTGCGGGCCGAAATCCTTCGGCGGGCGAAGGCCCGGAGCTGGTGAGAGGGATTCAACTTGGCCGGAACTTGCGCTAGCGCTCGCGCGAACCGAGGGGGACGGCCGGCCGGTCCGGCGTTGGCCGCCGCCCCCCGATCCGCTATCGTCCGCCGCCGATGACCGACGCCAAGGACCAGCCGCCGGCCCTGCTTGCGCACGAACTGCCGCTGCCGCCGCGGGTGGACCTGGCGACCGCCGCCGCGTTCCTGGCCGCGGGCATCGCCATCGTCTGCCTGGCCTGGGCGATGCCGACCTTCTACGAGCGCCTGCAGCAGACCTACACCGCCCCCGGCCTGGTGCCGGCGCTGCACGGCATCGTCATCGCGCTGCTGGCGGTGTGGCTGGGCCTGCGCGCGCTGGCGCGCGGGGCGCTCGGGGCCGGGCCCGGGCCCAAGCCCGGGAAGCGCGAGGGCTACAGCAATTTCCGCCTTTCCGTCGCGGCGCTTTTGTGCCTGGGCTTCGCGGCCGGGCTGGTCGGCCGCGCGCCGTTCTGGCTGGCGACCGCGCTGTTCGTGTTCGCGTTCATCGTGCTGTTCGAATGGCGCGAAGGGGATCCGTGGCGCCGGCGCGCCCGGCCGCTGCTGACCGCCGCGGCGGTCGCCGCCGGCGCGGGCCTGGCCGTGACGCTGGTGTTCGAAAAGCTGTTCCTGGTCAGGCTGCCCTAGATGTTCGAAAGCCTCGGCCAGTTCGGCGGCGCGTTCGGCGATCTGCTCGGCGGCACCGCCGTATTCAACGTGTTCTGGGCGATGCTGCTCGGCATCGTCATCGGCGCGCTGCCCGGACTGACCGCGACCATGGGCGTGGCGCTGATGACCACGCTGACCTTCACCATGTCGCACAACCAGGCGATCATGGTGCTGATCTGCATCTATGTCGGCGCGATCTACGGCGGCAGCCGCAGCGCGATCCTGCTCAACATTCCCGGCACGCCGGCCTCGGCCTGCTCGACGCTCGACGGCTATCCGCTGGCGCGCCTGGGGCTGGCCGGGCGCGCCATGGGAATCTCGACCAGCGGGTCGTGGCTGGGCACGCTGTTCGGCACGCTGTGCGTCGCCACGCTGACGCCGGTTTTGGCCGAGGTGGCGTTGAAGTTCCAGAGCTACGAGTTCTTCTGGATCGCGGTGTTCGGCATCGTGATCGCGGGCACGCTGTCGGGCGGCGACGCGCTGAAGGGCTACCTCGCCGGATTCCTGGGCCTGTGGGTCGCCACCATCGGCCAGGAGCAGCATTACAACTACGCCCGCTTCGCCTTCGGCAGCACCGACCTTTCCGGCGGCATCGGGCTTTTGCCGGCGCTGGTCGGCTGCTTCGGCATGGCCGAGGTGCTGCTGGCGATGAGCGCGCCCGCGGCCAAGGCGGTCTCGTCCGCCATCGACTCGGTGATCCCGCGCGTCAAGGACGTGCTGCAGTACTGGCGCACGATCCTGAGGTCCGGCGCGATCGGCACGTTCATCGGCATCCTGCCGGGCCTGGGCGAGGACACGGCGGCGTGGTCGTCCTACGCCGCGGCGCGCCGCGCCAGCAAGGAGAAGGAGAAATACGGCAAGGGCTCGATCGAGGGGCTGATGGCGGCGGAAACCGGCGAGAGCGCCTGCGTGCCCGGCGCGATCATCCCGGTGCTGACGCTGGCGGTGCCGGGATCGGCGCCGGCCGCCGTGCTGATGGCCGCGATGTTCATCCACGACATCAACCCCGGCCCGATGCTGATGATCAACACGCCGGAATTCTTCTATCAGATCGTGGCCATGCTGGTGATCGCCGACATGGCCAAGCTGGTGTACGGCCTGTTTCTGGTGCGGCCGCTGTTGTGGATCCTGCTGGTGCCGCGCGAACGCCTCATGCCCGTCGTGTTCGTGCTGTGCGTGGTGGGCGCCTACGCCATCACCTCGCGCGTGTTCGACATCTACGTGATGGTGTTCTTCGGCTTCGTGGGCGTGGCGCTGCGCGAGCTCAAGTTCCCGATGCCGCCCTTGATCCTGGGCCTGGTGCTGGGCGAGCTGTTGGAGAACAACCTGACGCGCGGCCTGGTGCTGTCGGACGGCAGCATCGCGCCGTTCTTCACCCGGCCGATGAGCGGCGCGCTGGCCTTCATCACCATCGCCACGATCGTCTGGTCGATCCCCGCCGCGCAGGAGC
>JBQTIS010000251.1:0-8685 GCA_052387895.1 Rhodospirillales bacterium
CAGCCGCATGCGTCTTCAACACCCCGATAATCTGCTCTTCCGTGAACCTGCTCCCTCGCATCGTCCGCTCCTTCTTCTCATCAGCGGACTCTATCTCATGCCGGCGGAAATTCAGGGGAGCACGTCAATGGGAGATCAGTATTTCCAATTTCACCGGGCATCGAACCGCCGAGGGACTTGGAGTCGGGTCTACAGAAGCGGAAATCCGAAGGATAATGGGCCCGCCCTCCAAAGTGGTTCTCACGCCACGGGGCGACCGCGCGCTTTGGTACGAGGCAGAGGGAATAACCTTCGTCATCGACGGTAAGCCGCGCAACAAGTTCTACCAACTTGTGTGGGAGGTAATGATCTATTGTCCAAACCAGGACAGAAGAAACTGTGCGACGCGGTGACGTAAGTCCCCAAGCTCTGCACTACACAGGGAGCAGACCGAGAGCAGCTCGCGATCCGGCGTTCGAACGCGACGGAATGTGACGACGACGCGATGAAATTCGTTGTGCCAATCGCGCCGAAAGCCGAAATTGCTGAACTCCTTGCCCAAGATGCCGGCCTATGACCCGCCGATACCAGCGAAAACCAGAATCTCGTGCCGAGGCGCCGCTCCGAAAAACAGCAACGTTGTCCGACGGGCCGCTCGAATGGCGGGCGAAACTCACCGGATCGCAATGGGCTGGCCGAGCCGTTGCGCGGCGTCGCATAGCTCGATGAGCTTGCCGAAAAGTGGATTTCCGGCATCGTCGGTAAACACCTCGAAGAGATTCTGAAAGGCGTTCGGCTCGTCGATCCGGCCCCGCCAATGTGGATCGAAGGGTTCGGGAGGAAGCTTCCGCAGCTCCGCGGCGATCGTCTCCAGTTCAGAGCGCAAGGCCACGAGCTCCTGGACTTTCCAGTCCGATCCCTCGAAGCGCAGCATGAAGATCGGGAAGCGGCAACCGAACTCGCCATCCTCCAGCGCAGCATGAACGCTGTCGCGCGCATAATAGAAATCGTCGACGCTTTCCGTCGCAACACGGTGAATGCCGGCAGTGAACTCAATCATCGCAGATACGCATGGGGGCGCGCTAGTGCCATGTCGCGGCTCAGCGCCGTGGCGAGTGTAGTCTTGCCTGATCCCGTGGATCCCGAAACCCAAATAATCATCGTCTCCTGGCCGGTCAAATCTTGCGCGGCTACCGCATCGCCGCCGCGATGTTGCCGCCGTCCACGGTCAAGACAGCGCCCGTGGTCTTGCGCGCCAGCGCCAGCGCGAGGAACGCCTCGGCCACGTCCGCCGCGCGCACCTCCCGGCCGAGCAGGTTGCCGGCCAGATAGTCGCGCTCGCTCACCCCCCTGGCCTTGGCGCGGCTTTTCACCATCGCGTCGGTCAAAAGCCCCGAGCGGATGCGGTCGGCGTTGACCGCGTTCGACGCGATGCCGTCCTGGCCGTAATCCACCGCGTACTGCCGCATCAGCGCCAGGGTCGCGGCCTTGGGCAGGCCGTAGGGGCCGAAATTCGGGCCGGGATTGACCGCCTGCTTCGAGGCGTTGAACAGCAGCGCGCCGCCGGTCCCTTGCGCGCGCATGATCCCAACCGCCGCCCGCGCCACGTTCTGATGCGCGAAGAAGTTGAGCTCGAAACTCCGGCGCAAAATCGCGTCGTCGACCTCGCCGATGCGGCCCTGCCAGGCCGCGCCCGCGTTCGACACGCAGATGTCCACGCCGCCATAGGCCGCGGCCACCGCGGCGAAGGCCGCGTCCACCGATGCGCGGTCGGTCACGTCGCAGCCCAGGCCCAGGCAGCCGAGCTTCTTGGCCGCCGCCTCCACCGCGCCGGCGTCCAGGTCGAGCAGCGCCAGCTCCGCGCCCTCGCGCCTGAGCGCCGCGCCGATCGCCCTGCCGATCGTGCCGGCCCCGCCCGTCACCACCGCCACCTGGCGCTGCAACGGCTTCTCCGCCGCCTTGCCCAGCTTCGCCTGCTCCAGCGACCAGTACTCCATGGCGAAAATCTCGGCCTCGGCGATGCTCTCGAACCGGCCCGCGGCTTCGGCGTCCAGCACCACGGAAATCCAGGTCTCGGCGATGTCGGCGGCGATGCGCGCGTCCTTGGCCGAAGCGCCCAGGCCCCACAGGCCCAGGCCCGGAACCAGCATCACCCGCGGCGCGGGGTCGAGCGGCTTCTTCCTCGGGCTCGCCCGCGCGTTGTGGCGCTGGAAATAGGCGCGATAGCGGTTTTGGTATCGCTCCAGCCCGTCTCGGGCCGACGCGGCGAAGGCCTCGAGCTTGCCGGCCTCGGGCGCCGGCAGCAGCAAGGGCCAGGGCTTGGTGCGGATCACGTGGTCGGGCGTCGCCACGCCGGCCTGCGAATAGCGCGCGAGCTCGCTGCCGTTGACGAACTCCAGCACGCGCGGGGACGCGCGATGCTCCAGGATGAACCGCGCCCAGCGCCCCTCGTTCTTGTCCAGGGGCATGGCGGCCAGCCCGCGCAGCACCGGCGCAATCTCGGTCGCGTTGGCGAGTTTCCGCGGCAGCTTCGCCGGCGCCGGGCGTTTTCGCGCTCCCCGGGCCAGGCGCTTTTCCGCCAGCGTCACCAGCGCGATCATGCGGTCGTAGGCCTGCTTGGCCGTGTCGCCGAAGCTGAAGATGCCGTGCTTCAGCAGCACCAGCCCGTCGCGCGGCCGGTCGCGCTCGTAAATCCGCTTGCACGCCTTGGCCAGCTCGAACCCCGGCATGATGTAGGGCACCACCGCCGCGCGCCGGCCATAGACCTCGCGCGCCAGCTTTTCGCCGTCGGGCCGGTCCACCAGCGCCAGCACCGCGTTGGCGGGGGTGTGGTCCACGAACTTCGCGCGCAGGAAGGCGTGCAGCAGGGTTTCGACCGAGGGATTGGGCGCGGCCGGGTCGATCAGGTTGCCGCGCTGGATCTCGACCATGTCCTCGTCGCCGAGGGTTTTGAGCCTGGCGAGCTTCTGAAGCGGCTTCAGGCGCACGGCGGGCAGGCCCGACGGCTCGATGCTGGCCATGTCCCAGCCCGAGCCCTTGACGCACAGCACCGCGACCTTCTCGCCGGCGCGGTCCTTCACCACGGTCTTGACCGAGGTGTTGCCGCCGCCGTGCTGCACCAGGCCAGGCTCGCCGCCCAACAGGCGCGTGGTGTAGGCGCGCAGCGCCAGGTCGGCGTTCACGCCCTGCTTGGCGTAATGCCTCACCGCCGCGCGCGCGTCCCGGTCGGACCACAGGTTTTTCATCGCGCGGCCCGCTCGGGAAACAGCGTCCGCAGGCCCTCGGCGCTGGCCGCGCACAGGCCGCGCTCCGTCACCAACCCGCTCACCAGGCGCGCCGGGGTCACGTCGAAGGCGTAGTTCGCCATCGCGCTGCCCTTGGGGGCGATCTCGACGGCGACGAGCTTGCCGTCCGCCGCGCGGCCCGTGATCCGCGACAGCTCCCTGCCGTCGCGCTCTTCGATCGGGATTTCCGCCGCGCCGCCGCCAACCGTCCAGTCGATCGAGGGCGAGGGCAGCGCCACGTAGAACGGCACGCCGTTGTCCCTGGCCGCCAGGGCCTTGAGATACGTGCCGATCTTGTTCGCCACGTCGCCCTTGGCCGTGGTGCGGTCGGTGCCGACGATGCACAGATCCACCCGGCCGCGCTGCATCAAGTGCCCGCCCGCGTTGTCGGCGATCACGGTGTGCGGCACGCCGTGCTTGCCCAGCTCCCAGGCCGTCAGGCTCATGCCCTGGTTGCGCGGGCGGGTCTCGTCGACCCAGACGTGGACCTTCATGCCCGCGTCGTGCGCCTTGTAGACCGGGGCGAGCGCCGTGCCCCAATCCACGGTCGCGAGCCACCCCGCGTTGCAATGCGTCAGCACGTCCAGCGCCGCGCCGTTGCTTTTCTTCGCGGCGGCCTCTTGGAATATTTTCAACCCGTGCTCGCCGATGCCGGCGTTGATCGCCACGTCCTCATCGCAGATCGCGGCGGCGCGCTTGTAGGCCGCGGCCGCGCGCTCCGCCCGCGGCCGGTTGCGCAGCGCCCCCAGCATTTCGTCCAAGGCCCATCTGAGGTTGACCGCGGTCGGGCGCGTCGCCAGCAGCAAGGCGCAGGCGCGGTCGAGGCTTTCGTCCGACGCGTCCGCGCGCAGGGCCAGGCACACGCCATAGGCCGCCGCGGCGCCGATCAAGGGCGCGCCGCGCACCTGCATCGATTGGATGGCGTGCGCCGCCTGGTCCGCGGTGCGCAGCGTCAGCGTGGCGAATTCGTGCGGCAGGCGCGTCTGGTCGATGACGCCGACCGACCAGCCGTCGCTTTCCACCCAGATCGTGCGATAGGCCTTGCCATCCACGCGCATGACGGCCCGGTTATAGAGCGGGGTCCGCTCGCGTTCAATCTGGACAGGCGCGCATGGCGCCCGCACAGTGACGCAAACGCGGGGGGCGACGCACATGCGCATGAAGCTCGACGCCAAGACCAGCCTGCCCAGGGACGCGGCCAGGGCCGCGCTGGTGGGCCGCTGCTGGCTGCCGGGCAGGAACGCCGGGCCCGCCGTGGTGTCGGTGCGCGCCGGCCGGGTCTGGGACATCTCGGCCCTGGCGCCCACCATGGCCGAGCTCCTGAACGCGCGCGACCCGGTGAAACTGGCGCGCGCGGCAAAGGGCGCCAGGCGCCTGGGCGCGGTGGCGGCGATCCTGAAGAATTCCGCGCCCGACGCGCGCGACCGGTCGAAGCCCTGGCTGCTGGCGCCGGTCGATCTCCAGGCGGTGAAGGCCGCGGGGGTCACCTTCGCGAGCTCCATGCTCGAACGCGTGATCGAATCCAAGGCCAAGGGCGATCCCAAGCTGCAAGCATCGCTGCGCGCCGAGCTCGACGCCGAGATCGGCGCCGATCTGTCGAAGATCAGGCCCGGCTCGCCGGCGGCGGAGAAGCTGAAAGCCGCGCTGGTCGCGCGCGGCTTGTGGTCGCCCTATCTCGAGGTCGGCATCGGCCCCGATGCCGAGATCTTCACCAAGACCGCGCCGATGGCCTCGATCGGCACCGGGGCCGAGATCGGGCTGCACCCCGACTCGTCCTGGAACAACCCCGAGCCCGAGATCGTGCTGGCGGTGAACGCGCTTGGGCAAGCGGTGGGCGCGACGCTGGGCAACGACGTGAACCTGCGCGACTTCGAGGGGCGCTCGGCGCTGCTGCTGGGCAAGGCCAAGGACAACAACGCGTCCTCGGCCATCGGCCCGTTCATCCGCCTGTTCGACCGGGGCTTCACGATCGCCGATGTGCGCCGGGCCGATGTGCGCCTCAGGGTCGAGGGCGCGGACGGCTTCACGCTCGACGGCGTCAGCTCGATGCGGCTGATTTCGCGCGACCCGCTCGAGCTGGTCGGGCACATGATGGGCAAGACGCACCAATACCCCGACGGCGCGGTGCTGTTCCTCGGCACCATGTTCGCGCCGGCGAAGGACCGGGGCGAGAAAGGCTCGGGCTTCACCCACAAGAAGGGCGACATCGTGACGATCGCCACGCCCGCGCTCGGCGCGCTCGTCAACCGCGTCACCACGTCGGACAAGGCCCCGCCCTGGACCTTCGGCGCCGCGGCCTTGATGCGCAACCTGGCGAAGCGGGGGCTGATCTAGGCGGCAGATCAGCCATCAGCATTTGGCTGAGGGCTGATAGCCGACGGCTGAATGCTTTCCGGCGCTTCTTCCTCCACCCTGTTCCCGCGCCCGATATTGCAATAGGCGCAGAGCGCGCGCAGGTTGCCGAGCTCGGTCCGCCCGCCCAGCGAGGCCGGCACGACGTGATCGACATGCAGGCGGCAGAACGGATCGATCGCGGGGCTTAGCCCGCAGGCCGTGCACTTGAAGCGGTCGCGCGTCAGCACTTGGAAACGCAGAGAAAGCGGCACGGACCGCGGGTTGTTTGCTCGCGCGCCGGGGGTTTGCGGGTCCGGCTTTGTGAATGCCGGTTCCATCGCGGCGCGATTTTCGCCGTCGCCCGCATTAGCCTGCCGCACGAAAGCTTCCAAGGCCCGACCCCAGCCGTTGAAGCGTCTGACATAGGCGCCGACGCCGATCTGCGACGGCGGCCGGTTCATCTCGATGTAGCGCGGCGGCCTTGCGTAATGCGTCCACACCCGCAGCAGGTTCTCGAAGCACTCGGCGTCGCCGTAGCGCCTGCTCATCGGCGACAGTTTCAGCCCCGCCGCTTCGGCCGCCTTCTGCCAAGTGCCGAAGCGTGCGGCAAGCACGCCTTCGCCCGGGCCTCCGGCCCGTCTCACGTCCTCGCGGGTGACGGCGTTGCCGGCGCCGCTGCACACGACGGCGCGCAGCTCGTCCAGCAATTCCTCATCGGTCGCGCGGTACGATTTGCGCCAGCGCAAGCGTTCGGCCGAGGGCCGGCCGGTCGAGCGATGGGCCAAGCCCGCCGCTTCCAGCGCCCGGCTCCAGCTTCCGAAGCGCTTCCACACGCAGGCGAACAACACGCGCGAATGCCGCTCGAACGCCGTCATGGTGAACACGCGGCCGGGAACCAGCGCCGCGACGCGCCGGATTTCACCCAGGATCGCCGCGTCGGAATACTCGGACAGGCGGGCAAGCTCGAACTTGATGCCGGTGGGCGCGGCGGCGGGCGCGGGCAAATCGCCGTTCGGAGTTTCGGGGACGAGCTGGGGCCGCTTACGCTCGGGCTCGGGCTTGCGCCGTCGCTTTCGCCGGGCCGCCTCGCGGGTGGTGTCCCCGTGGCTGGATGTCATTGGACTAGCAAATAGCCTCCCTCTCGGTTAATAGAAAGATACTTATTGTATCATGAAGATACAATCGCGTCAAGCATGAATTCTTGCTTCTTGCGCTGTCAAAATTGAAACAAGCCCATTTCCGAACAAACCTCTCGAGAAAGCCGAGCCGAAATCGAATTGCGTATGCGTCATACCAAATCGGTTGCCCAGTCCGCTGGCGCCGCCTGACCTCCCTGAGAAATCCGACACCGAATATATCCGCCGGTCTTTGTACAGCACGCCCTAACCAATCTGCTCGGGGAACGACGAAGATGAATGGAAAGGACCGTCCAATCCAATATCAAGCAATAGCCCTTGCCGGCGATCGCGCGGCGTTTGAAACCGATGACGAGCTATGCAATCCCGTCGCGGTCGCGGCTGTGAATTCACCCCGTTCGTATTGACACTGTAGTTACACTCGTCCATACTGATGGCGCGCATGTTCGAATGGGACGCGAACAAGAACCGCTTGAACGTCGCCAAGCATCGCGTCGATTTCAACGACGCCATCGGGATCTTCTCCGGCCTCGTCGTCGAAGTGCCGGACCTGCGGCGTGACTACGGCGAGGCCCGGTTCCGGGCGTTCGGCGAGGCAAAAGGCGAGGTGCTATGCGTCGTCTTCACCATGCGCGGCGACAGGCGCAGGATCATCAGCGCCAGAAAGGCAGGCGAGCGTGAAAGGGCGAACTATCAGGCGATCCGCCGCGCGCGAGGGACGCACTGACTGGGCCGCGCTCAAGCGCATGAGCGAGGCCGACATCCGCCGCGCCGCCGCCGCCGACCCCGACGCCGGGATGACCCCCGACGCGTGGTGGAAGCACGCGCGCATCGTCGTGCCCGCCGCCACGGGCAAGGAGAGCGTGACCATCCGCCTGGATCGCGATTTGCTGGCCTGGTTCCGCAAGCAGGGCCGGGGCTACCAGACCAAGATCAACGCCGTGCTGCGGGCGTTCGTGGAATCGCAGGGCGGCCGGTCCTGACCGGCGGCCGCAGGCCCGTTGCCCCATGTTCTCCCACCCCGATTTCGACGGCCATGAGCGCGTGGTTTACGTCAACGACGCGGGCGCGGGCCTCAACGCGATCATAGCGATCCATTCCACCGCCCTGGGCCCCGCCTTCGGCGGCTGCCGCATGTGGCCCTACGCTGGCGACGCCGAGGCGCTGACCGACGCGCTGCGGCTCTCCCGCGGCATGACCTACAAGCTCGCGATCTGCGGCCTGCCGCTGGGCGGCGGCAAGTCGGTCATCCTGGGCGATCCGAAGCGCGCCAAGACGCGCGACCTGCTGCGCGCCATGGGCCGGGCGGTCGAGTCCCTGGGTGGGCGCTACATCATCGCCGACGACGTCGGCACCACCCTCGACGACCTCGCGGTCATGCGCGCGGAGACCCGCCACACCGCCGCCGCCACCGCCGCCGCCAAGGCGCCGCTGCCGGTGACGGCCTGGGGCGTGTTCAACGCGCTTCGGGCCGGCGCGCGGCACGCGTTCGGGCGGGACGATCTCAAGGGGCTCACGGTCGCGGTGCAGGGTCTGGGCCATGTCGGCTATCCGCTGTGCCGGTTCCTGCACGAACAGGGCGCGCGGCTCGCGGTCAGCGACCTCGACGCGGCGCGGGTGCGCCGGGCCGCGGCGGAGTTCGGCGCCGTGCCGGTGGAAGCGGGCGCGATCTACGACGCCGGGGCCGAGATTTTCGCCCCCTGCGCGCTGGGCGGAGTGCTGAACGACGCCACCATCCCCCGGCTCAAGGCGCGGCTGGTCTGCGGCGGCGCCAACAACCAGCTGGCCGAGGGGCGCCACGGCGCCGCGCTGGCCGCGCGCGGCATCTGCTACCTGCCGGACTACCTCGCCAATGCCGGCGGGGCGATCGACTTCCACCAGGAATCGGTCGACGACAGCCCGGCGGCGGTGATGAAAGCGGTCGAGCGCATCGGCGCGATCGCGGCGGGGGT
>JBQTIS010000252.1:0-6472 GCA_052387895.1 Rhodospirillales bacterium
GAGTCGGCCCCTCGGTCATAGGGCCGGTGGCCATGGTCTATGTCGAGGCTACCCATTGCAAACCCGTCACGCAGGTCCAGGCCAACGTTCGAGGCAAGCCCTTGGCCGCCGCCGTGGCGACGCTGCCCTTCGCGCCGCATCGCTATCACCGCGCGGGTTGATCCGCGCCGCTGGGAGAAAAAGCCAATGGCCGAAAGACGGTTCTCGCGGGAACACGAATGGATCGAGATCGAGGGCGGCATCGCCACCATCGGCATCACGGACTACGCGCAAGGCCAGCTCGGCGACGTGGTGTTCGTGGAACTGCCAGAGATCGGCCGCAAGGTCAAAAAGGGCGAGGCCGCGGCCGTCGTGGAGTCGGTCAAGGCTGCCTCCGAGGTGTTCGCGCCGGTTTCGGGCGAGGTGATGGCGGTCAACCGGGCGGTCGCCGACGACCCGGCCAAGGTCAACGCCGAGGCGGAAAAGGCCGCCTGGTTCTTCAAGGTCAGGCTCGCCGACCCAGGCGAGGCCAAGGCCCTGATGGACCGCGGGGCCTACGACGCTTTCTTGAAGACTTTGAGCTAGTTGGGGGCTGATCCTGATGCGTTACCTGCCGCATACCGAAGCCGACCGGAAGGCCATGCTCCAGGCCATCGGCGCGCCGTCGGTCGACAGCCTGTTCGGCGACGTGCCCGAGGCCGTGCGCCTGAAAGCCCCGGTCGACCTGCCGGCGCACCAGGGCGAGCTCGAGGTCGAACGCGCCATCCAAGGCTTCGCCGCCCGCAACATCGGCGCATCGGCCGTGCCCAGCTTCCTCGGCGCGGGATCGTACCGCCACCATGTCCCGGCCGCCGTCGACCACCTCATCCAGCGCGGCGAGTTCCTGACCAGCTACACGCCCTACCAGCCCGAGGTGTCGCAAGGCACGCTGCAATATCTGTTCGAGTTCCAGACCCAGGTGGCGCTGCTGACCGGCATGGAGATTGCCAACGCCTCGATGTACGACGGCGCCTCGGCCGCGGCCGAGGCCGTGGTGATGGCCAATCGCGTGACGCGCCGGGCGCGCGCCGTGGTCTCGGGCAACCTGCACCCGCATTACCGCGAGGTGATCGCCACTTCGGCGCGGGGACTGGGGTTCGCGGTCGATTTCGCGCCGCCCGACCCGGAGGGCCGGGAGGATCTGGCCGGGCGCATCGACGGCGCGACCTCCTGCGTGGTGGTGCAGAACCCGGGTTTCTTCGGCCAGCTGCGCGACCTGGCGAAGCTGGCGGATGCCGCCCATGCCAAAGGCGCGCTGCTGATCGCCGTGGTGACGGAGGTGGTGTCGCTGGGCGCCATCCGGCCGCCAGGCGCAATGGGCGCGGATATCGTCGCGGCCGAGGGCCAGTCCATCGGCAATGCGCTGGGCTTCGGCGGGCCCTATGTCGGGCTGTTCGCGACCCGGGAAAAATACGTCCGCCAGATGCCCGGACGGCTGTGCGGCCAGACCGTGGACGCCGACGGAAGGCGCGGCTTCGTGCTGACGCTTTCGACCCGCGAGCAGCATATCCGCCGGGAAAAAGCGACCAGCAATATCTGCACGAATTCAGGGCTTTGCGCGCTGGCCTTCACCATCCATCTTACCTTGCTGGGCGAGGCCGGATTGAAACGCCTGGCCGCGCTCAACCACGCCAAGGCGGTGCTGCTGGCGCAGCGGCTGGAGAAGCTGCCGGGGGTCAAGCTGCTGAACGACGGCTTCTTCAACGAGTTCACGCTGCGCCTGCCGAAACCGGCGGCCGAAGTGGTGGAGAGGCTTGCCGCGCGGAAAATCCTGGCCGGGGTGCCGGTGTCGCGGCTCTATCCCGGCCGCGGGGAGCTGGCCGGCCTGCTGTTGGTGGCGGCCACGGAAACCGCGACCGACGCCGACTTCGACGCCCTGGCCGAGGCCCTGGGGGAGGAGCTGCGATGAGCCCGCTCCGGAACCCGACCGGCGCCCATCGCGGCTTGCAGCTCGAAGAGCCGCTCATCTTCGAGCGCGGCGTGGAAGGGCGCTGCGGCGTGGACCTGCCCGAGCCGCCCCGGATCAAGCCGCGTCTCGGCGGGCTGGAGCGGCGCGAAGCGATCGGCCTGCCCGGCCTGAGCGAGCCCCAGGTCGTCCGCCACTACACGCGCCTGAGCCAAAAGAACTACGCGATCGACGCGGGGATGTATCCGCTCGGCTCCTGCACCATGAAACACAACCCGAGGCTCAACGAGAAAGCCGTTCGCATGCCGGGCCTGGCCGACCTGCACCCGATGCAGCCCGTTTCCACGGTGCAGGGGGCGCTGGCGCTGATCGACGCGCTGGCGCATTGGCTGAAGACGCTGACCGGCATGCCGGCGGTGGCGATGTCGCCGGCGGCGGGCGCGCAGGGCGAGTTCTGCGGCGTCATGGCCATGCGCGCGGCGCACGAGGCGCGCGGCGACAAGGGCCGCAGCAAGATCCTGGTGCCGGAATCCGCCCACGGCACCAATCCCGCAACGGCGGCTTCCTGCGGCTACGCGGTCGAATCGATTCCCGCCGACAAGCGCGGGCGCGTGCACCTCGCGGCCCTCAAAGCCAAGCTGGGGCCCGACGTGGCCGGCATCATGATCACCAACCCGAACACCTGCGGGCTGTTCGAGAACGAGATGGTCGAGATCGGCAAGGCGGTGCACGAAGCCGGCGGGTATTTCTATTGCGACGGGGCGAACTTCAACGCCATCGTCGGGCGCGTCAGGCCGGGCGACCTCGGCATCGACTGCATGCATATCAACCTGCACAAGACCTTCTCGACGCCGCATGGCGGCGGGGGGCCCGGCAGCGGGCCGGTGGTGCTGTCGGCGGCGCTGGCCCCGTTCGCACCATTGCCGTGGGTGATCGCGGGCAAGGACGGGTTCGCGCTGGTGGAGAAGGCCGAAGGCGGCGCGGCCAAGGCGTTCGGACGCCTGAAGGCGTTCCACGGCCAGATGGGCATGTTCGTGCGCGCGCTCGCCTACATGATGAGCCACGGCGCCGACGGCTTGCGCCAGGTCTCGGGCGACGCGGTGCTCAACGCCAACTACGTCCTGGCGAAGCTGAAGGACGTCATGTCCGCGCCGTTCCCCGGCCCGTGCATGCACGAGGCGCTGTTCGACGACCGCTTCCTCGAGGGCACGGGCGTTTCCACCCTCGATCTCGCCAAGGCGCTGATCGATGAAGGCTACCACCCCATGACAATGTATTTCCCGCTGGTGGTGCACGGGGCGCTGTTGATCGAACCGACGGAGAGCGAGACCAAGGAGACGCTCGACAACTTCATCGCCGCGATGCGCGGCCTGGCCGAGCGGGCGAAGAAAAAGGACGTCGAATTCTTCCACGGCGCCCCGCGCCTGACCCCGCGCCGGCGCCTCGACGAGACTTTGGCCGCGCGCAAGCCGGTGCTGCGCTGGCGTCCGCCCGGCGCGGAGAAACAGGCGGCGGAGTAGGGGGCGGGTTGCAATTCCGCCGCGATTCATAGATAAAATCGCCCTCTTGCGCTACGCCGGTCGCCGATCCGCCGGTCCGCTCAAGAACAGCGAAGCCGGCTCGAAAGGCCGTGGATATCGGCGCATGTCGCAGGATCCTAAAGTCGTAAGAATGCCGGCGCGAAGCGCTGCGGCGAAGCCGCCCGTGCCGTTGCGCGGCAAGTCCCCGATCATCGATCAGACCCTGGCCTATTGGCAGCGCATCCGGGCAGGGCGCGAAATGCCGGCGCGGGCCGATCTAAACCCGGCCGAGATTCCAAAGCTGCTGCCCTATGTCATTCTGATGGACGTGCTGCGCGAACCGCTGGATTTCCGCTACTGGCTCGTCGGCACCGAGATTGACCGCATCTGCCATCGGAACTACCGGGGCATGAAATTCTCGGACCTGCCGGACAAGAAGCCACCCAACCCAATCTGGCAGCATCACCGCGAGGCGGTGGAGACCAGGGCGCCGGTGCGCCGGGAACTGGCCTATGTCGGCCCCGACGGCGATGTGCGCCGGATCGAGCACTGCCTGATGCCGTTCTCGACCGACGCCAAGACCGTCGACCAGCTTCTGATTGCGGTCGAGATCGAACGGCGCTTCTAGGGCTGCAACGGAGTTATCCACCGCCCGCGACTCGCGTCTTCCCCCGCCACATCTTGTGGTATAGGGATAACCTCCTTACAACATCTGGACGGGAGCGGGCATGGATCCGGCGACGCTAGGAATGGCGGTGCTGCTCGGCGTGGTCGAGGGGCTGACCGAGTTCATTCCCGTCTCCTCCACCGGCCACCTGATCCTGCTGGTGGATTTGCTGGGCTTCAAAGCGCCGCCGGGCAAGGTGTTCGAGGTGGCGATCCAGCTCGGCGCGATTCTCGCGATCTGCTGGGTCTATCGCGCGAAATTGATCGGCGCGGCGCGCGGCCTGTTCCGGATGGACGAGCCGTCCTGGCAGTTCGCCTACAACATCCTGGCGGCGTTCGCGCCGGCGCTGGTTCTGGGCGCGTTGTTCCACGGCTTCATCAAGTCGGTGCTGTTTTCGCCCTGGGTGGTCAGCGCGGCGCTGATCCTGGGCGCCGCCGGCATCGTCGCGGTAGAGCGCTGGAAGCCGGCGCCGACGCACGAAACGGTCGACGCGTTCCGGCCGTGGCTGGCCTTCCGCGTCGGGCTGTTTCAGACCCTGGCGATGGTGCCGGGCGTCAGCCGGTCGGGCGCCACGATCATGGGGGCGATGCTGTTGGGCGCGGGCCGGCGCGCGGCCACCGAGTTCTCGTTCTTCCTGGCGATCCCCACGATGCTGGCCGCCACGGTGTACGATCTGTACAAGAACCGCGGCGCACTGGGCGACGGCGACTGGCTGGTGATCCTGGTGGGCTTCGTTTCGGCGTTCTTCGCGGCGATGCTGGTGGTGCGCTGGCTGGTCGGTTTCGTCGGCCGCCACGGCTTCGTTCCCTTCGCGATCTATCGCGTGATCGTGGGACTTGCGATGCTGGCGATGCTGACGGTCGGACGGGCATGAAGCGGGGATCGCGAACGGTCGAGCGGCGCGGCGCCGGCCTGCGCCGGCTGGGCTTGGCGCTGCCGCTGGCGGCCGTGGCGCTGGCGGTCGGGTCCCATGCGGGGCTCGACTCGCGCGGCCCGGCGCCGCCGGTGTTCCAGGCCAAGCTGCCGCCGGAAACGCCGCGGGAAGTCGAGTTCCACGACGCCCCGGCCGTGGTGGAGCCGGGCAGCGAGGCGGCGTTGCCGCCGCTCGGCGGTCTGCCGCGCGACGCCGATGCGCCGCCGCCCGCCGCCGCGGCCCCATGGCGCGACAACGCCGTGCCGTTCCTGGACCGGCCCGGCCTGAAGCTGATCGCGGTCATCATCGACGACGCGGGGCTCGACCGCGCGCGCACGTCGCGCGCCACGCAGTTGCCGGGGCCGCTGCCGATTTCGTTCCTGCCCTATGCCGGAGATCTGCGGCGCCAGGCCAGCGAGGCCCGCCGCGCCGGGCACGAGCTGATGCTGCATCTGCCGATGGAGCCGATTTCGGCCAGCGAGGACCCCGGGCCGCATCCGCTGATGACCTGGCTGGCGCGCGGCGAGCTGGAGCGGCGGCTGGCGATGATGCTGACGCGGTTCGACGGCTTCGTCGGCGTCAACAACCACATGGGCAGCCGCATGACGCTCGACCTGGGCGCGATGCTGCCGGTGCTGGAGGAGATACGCGGGCGCGGCCTGCTGTTCGTCGATTCGCGCACCGTCGCCGGCTCGGTGGCGGGGCCCCTGGCAGACCGCCTGGGAATTCCCGGCGCGGCGCGCGACGTGTTCATCGATCACGACGGCAGCGCGGAAGCGGTGGCCGCGCGCCTGGCCGACATCGAGCGGATCGCGCTGCGCCTGGGCCGGGCCGTGGCGATCGGCCACCCGCACGACCTGACGCTGGGGGCGCTGGAGCGCTGGCTGCCGACCCTGGCGGAGCGGGGCTTCACCCTGGCGCCGGTCTCGGCGCTCGCCAAGCGGCGCGAGGCGACGCGCCAGCGCCACGGCCCGGCGCCCACGCGCGCGACCCTGCCCACGACCGTACCGTCGGGCGGATGAGCGTGCGGCGCTTTCTGTCGATCGTCGCGTTGGCGACGCTTGCTTCGATCGGCCAAGCCAACGCGCAGCAGCGCCAGATCTCGACCATCGCGCAAATCGCGCTGCCGGAACTGCCGGTTCGCTCGACCGACGCCGACCAGGAGACGCTGGCGCTGCAGATGGCCGAGACGCTGGGTTTCGGTTGTCGAGACCCCGAAATGTGGCGCTGGCGGTTCGACGAGGACGATTTTCCCCGCGCGCAGGCCATCGTCAACGCCGGCGAGCGCGCTTTCCGCGATCGCGGCTACGCGGTTGCGCTGCTGCCGGTCGAGATCGACACGGTGACGGCGATGCGGGCGCGGCTCGCCGGCGCGGCCGCAGATACCGCCCCCCCCCACATAAAATGGGCCGGCGGGTCCGCCCCCCGCCCAGCAATTCCCGCCGCCC